>JAGWXC010000185.1 GCA_018970045.1 Planctomycetota bacterium
GAGCGCACGCGGATCCTCACCCTGGATCGCCAGCACGGTCGGTGCGGTGGCGAGGTTGGCCGGATCGAAGACGCGGACTTCGTTCAGCTGGCTCACGCTCACGAAGGCGCGCTGTGGCGAGCCAGCGAAGACGACATCGCACGGCTCGTCGCCGGTGAAGAGCGTGGCGCGCACGCGGCGCGTGGGCAGATCGACGATGCTGATCGAGTCCGAAAGATGGTTGACGACCCAGGCTTCGGTGTTGGAGCGGGCGCGCACGCTGACGGGATCCACACCCACGGGCACGCTGCCGGTGCGGACCGGTGCGGCGCCGGTGACATCGAAGAGCTCGAGCACGCCGTCGGCCAGGTTCACCGCGAGCAGCATGGAGCGGTCGGGCGTCAGGTCGATTGGGTGGACGTGGGGTGTCTCCCAGTTCCAGAACGATGCACTCGTCGCGCGCTGTGGTGGCTGTTCGCCGTTGGCACGTTCGCGGGTCACGACCTGGTCGATCAGCGCCAGCACTTCTTCACGGGGCAGCTCATGGGCGAGCCGGGCCTTGGCCTGGGCCGGAGCCGGCATGAGCAGGGCGGTCGAGAGGGCCAGCGCACCACCTGCGGCCATGGCGAGGGCGATCCTGGACATGCAGGCAAGGTAGCCGTGACGGCGTGCCCCACAAGCCGCGACCCCGGAGGATCGCGACATTCAGTGGTTCCGGGAATCTTCCGGTGCCCCGAACGGGTTCAGGCCACCGGGGTACCTGCCGGCACCGCAGCCTTCGAGAAGGTGAACGACTTGCCGACATGGTCGACCAGGATCGAGTCGCCATCGGTGAAGGCACCCTCGAGCAGCTTGCCTGCCAGCGGGTTCTCGATGCGCTGCTGGATCACGCGCTTGAGCGGACGCGCACCGAAGTGCGGGTCGTATCCCTCGCTGGCCAGCGCCGCCTGCGCCTGCGGCGTGAGCGTGAGGCCGATGTGCCGCGACGCAAGCCGCTTGGCCAGGTTGGCGATCTGGATGTCGACGATGCGAGCGATGTCGGTGCGCTTGAGCTGCTCGAAGATCACCGTCTCGTCGATGCGGTTGATGAGCTCGGGTCGCAGGTGCTTCTTCAGGATCGTGCGCACGTGCGCCTCGATGACCTCGTGGCGCTCGCCCTTCTCGGTCATCTCCAGGATCGCCTGCGAGCCGATGTTGCTCGTCATGACGATGATCGTGTTGCTGAAGTCGACGGTGCGGCCCTGGCCATCGGTCAGGCGGCCATCGTCGAGAACCTGTAGGAGCACGTTGCTGACATCCGAGTGCGCCTTCTCGAACTCGTCGAAGAGGACGACGCTGTACGGGCGGCGGCGCACGGCCTCGGTCAGGCGGCCGCCTTCTTCGTAGCCGACGTAGCCGGGGGGCGCGCCGATCAGTCGGGCCACGGAGTGCTGCTCCATGAACTCGCTCATGTCGATGCGCACCATGGCGTCCTCGGTGTTGAAGAGCAGTGCGGCGAGCGCCTTGCAGAGCTCGGTCTTGCCGACGCCGGTCGGGCCGAGGAAGAGGAACGAGCCGATGGGGCGGTTGGCCTCGCCCAGCCCGGCGCGGTTGCGGCGCACGGCTTCGGCCACGGCGGTGACGGCTTCATCCTGGCCGACCACACGGCGGTGCAGATCGGCCTCGAGGTGCATGAGCTTCTCGCGCTCGCTCTCGACCAGGCGCGACACGGGAATGCCCGTCCAACGCGCGACGACCGCGGCGATCGCCTCGGGATCGACCTCTTCGCGCACGAGCGAACCGCCGCCGGCCATGCGTGCGCGCAGCGTGCGCTCGGTCTCGGCCATCCGCTTCTCGAGCTCGGGAATCTCGCCGTACTGGATGCGGGCAGCCTGGTCGAGCCTGCCGTTGCGCGTGGCGACCTCGAGCTCGGTGCGCTTGCCATCGATCTCGCGCTTGAGGTCCTTGATCGAGTCGAGTTCCTTCTTCTCCGATTCCCAGCGCGCCGTGAGCGCACGGTTGCGTTCCTGTTCGCCCGCGAGCTCCTGCTCGACCTCGACGAGGCGGCGCTTGCTGGCCTCATCCTTCTCGATCGTCAGCGCCGTCTTTTCGATCTCGAGTTGGGTGATGTGGCGACGGATCTCGTCGATCTCGACCGGCACGCTGTCCTGCTCGATGCGCAGGCGGCTGGCCGCTTCGTCGAGGAGGTCGATGGCCTTGTCCGGCAGGAACCGGTCCGCGATGTAGCGGTGGCTCAGGCTCGCCGCCGTGAGCAGAGCGCCATCCTGGATGCGCACGCCGTGGTGCGACTCGTACTTCTCCTTGAGGCCGCGAAGGATCGCGATCGTGTCCTCGAGCGAGGGCTCGCCCACGAAGACGGGCTGGAAGCGGCGCTCGAAGGCCGGGTCCTTCTCGACATGCTTGCGGTACTCGCTCAGCGTGGTCGCACCGATGCAGCGCAACTCGCCGCGGGCGAGGGCGGGCTTGAGCAGGTTGCCCGCGCTCGGCGAGCCTTCGGTCTGACCGGCCCCAACCATCGTGTGCAGCTCATCGATGAAGAGGATGATGCGGCCTTCGGCAGCGGCGACCTCGCGCAGCACCGCCTTCAGGCGCTCCTCGAACTCGCCGCGGTACTTGGCGCCCGCGAGCAGCGAACCGACATCGAGCGCCATGATGCGCGAACTGCGCATGGATTCCGGGCAGTCGCCGCTCACGATGCGCTGGGCCAGGCCCTCGACGATGGCGGTCTTGCCGACGCCGGGCTCACCGATGAGGACGGGATTGTTCTTGGTGCGGCGCGAGAGCACCTGCATGCAGCGGCGCACTTCCTCGTCGCGGCCGATGACGGGGTCGAGCTTGCCCGACTGGGCGCGCTCGGTCAGGTCGATCGCGTACTTCTTCAGGGCTTCGAAGCTGCCTTCGGCCTCCTGGTCGGTCACGTTGGTCACGCCGCTGGCCTTGCGGATGTCGGCCATGGCACGCTCAAGGTGCGCGCGCTGCACGCCGCACGCAGCCAGCGCCTTGGCGGCTTCGCAACGCTCGCCGGCGCAGGCGAGCAGGAGGTGCTCGCCCGTGGCGTACTGGTCCTTCATGCGTGCGGCCTCGCGGTCAGCGGCGGTGAGCACCGACATGACATCGTTGCCGGCGGTCGGCTGCGCGCCCTGCACGGTGGGGATGCGCTTGAGTTCCGCCTCGACGACCTGGGCGATGCGCGTGGCATCGACGCCGGCCTTCGAGAGGATCGCGCAGGCCGCGCCCTTGCGATCGGCCAGGAGCGCGGCGAGCAGATGCAGCGAACTGAACTCGCCGGCGCGATCGCGAGCGGCGCGCGACTGGGCCTCGACGATCGTCTGCTGGGCTGCGGTGGTGAATCGGTTCATGTCCATGGTGGTTGGGTGTCCTTGTGCCCCGGGGTACGAGGCAACCGTCCGCTACAAACGGCGTGCCAGCGACGATGGATCGGTGCCGGAGCCCCGATTCGAGGCCGCGGCGGGGGGGTATCGGGCACTCAGCGGCCGAGGTCGGCCAGCCGTCGCACCGGGAACCCCGGCGGCACGAGTTCCGGACGGTCGTTCAGCCATCCCACCAGCCAGCGGAAGGCATCGACCAGGCGCGGGCCGGGTCGGTTGAACATCTGGTTGCCGTCGACGAGGACGATCGCGTCGGGGTCGCCTGACATGACGGCCGGCAGGAGCGGCCACCACCGCTGCGAGGTGAGGGCATGGAGTTCCTGCTCGATCCGTTCGAGCCCGAAGCCGCACGGACAGATCACGATGCGCTCGGGGGCCGCTTCGAGCAGGTCTTCGACGCTGACACGGCGGCTCTTCGCACCGGCTTCGTTGAGCACATGGCGCGCACCGGCGGCGTTGATGAGCGCCGGTGTCCAGTGGCCGCCCACGAAGGGCGGATCCATCCATTCGAGGAACAGTGTCGGCGGGCCGGGCACGAACGGATTCACGAAGTCGATCGCGGTCCAGTAGCCCTCGCGCAGCCGCACCATCGTGGCTTGGGCCTGCTCGGCCATGCCCACGGCTTCGCCCACGGCGAGCACGTCATCGAGCACCTGCCAGAGCGTGGTGGGGTTGAGGCTGACCACGGTGGGCTTCGGATCCATGGTGGCCGCGGCACCGCGCACGGTCGCCAGATCGATGCTGCACACGTCGCAGAGATCTTGCGTCAGGATCACGTCGGGCTTGAGGGCGCGCAAGCGGTCGACATCGAGCGTGTAGAGCGACTGCCCGCTGCCGAGCGCTGCACTGACCTGGGCATCGATCTCGGCGCTCGTGGCCGCGTGCGTGCGCTGGCCGGTCAGGACCGGCAGGTGTTCGAGGCCCCCGGGGAAGTCGCACTCGTGGCTGCGGCCCACGAGCAGGTGCTGCCCGCCGATGGCACACAGCAGTTCGGTGGCGCTGGGGAGCAGGCTGACGACGCGCATGGGTCGGGAAGGGTAGTGCTCCCGTCCCGGCGGCGGAGCGCCAAGGACCGGAGAACCTTCGTTGATTCCCCATGCGGTGGTTGTCGGCGCGGCGGGCGAGACGGGCCGATGGTGCGCCCTCGGCGGACTGGAGAGGCCTCGGGATCCCACCTCGGCCG
>JAGWXC010000186.1 GCA_018970045.1 Planctomycetota bacterium
CCCATGCCGATCCACGTCTGCCAGACCTGGTTCTGCTGTGCGATGCGGTGGAGCGCAGCCAGCGTCTCGGCTTCGCCGCGCTCGGTCACGCCGAGGGTGTTCGTCGGATCGTCGATCCGCAGGGGATGCGCCATGCGGATGCCCGCCGGGATCGCCTGCGCGCTGAGCTCATCGAGCGAGGCACAACCGAGCGCCGTCAACATGTCCACGATCTCTGGTTCGCTCGGTCCGACGTGGCGCCGGATGAACGTATCGGTCGGCGCGAGGGCGTGAAGGGCCTTGGAAGCGGTCGGCATGGTCGAGGAGAGCGTGGTCATGGTGTGGTGGTGCCCAGTGAAGGCGAGCGGAAAGTATAGGCCTGAGGGCCTCGATCCCTTGCACGGCGAGCCCTCGGAAACCTAGAGTGGTCACCCTCGCGACGAGGCACGCCGCCCCGCGCAGGAAGGCCCACACGATGCTCACCGTGCGCTCGACCGTCACCATGCTCCTGAGCGCCGCGTGCGCCGTTTCCGCGATCGCCTTGGCGCAGGATCCCAAGCCCGAGCGCAAGAAGGGCACGATCGTCGAGGGCACGGTCAACGTCTACGACTACAACCCCAAGGACTCGGGCACCGATCCGGACATCGCCGGCCAGCTCGCGGCGATCGGTCCGGTCGGGCAGCAGTGGTACCAGCACGTGATGACGCTCTCGAATCCGTACTTCGAGGGTCGTGCGCCAGGCTCCGATGGCATTGCCGCGGCGGCCAACTACGTGGAATTCTGGATGCGTCAGGCAGGCCTCGAGCCGGGCTTCCCGGCGAAGGAAGGCGAGAGCGAGCGCACGACGTACCGCCAGCCGTTCGAGTTGCCGGGTGCCGGACCCAAGGTGATCGACAGCTCGGTCGCGATCGGGGATCGGGTACTGAAGTCGGGCGAGGACTACGCGGTGCTCGGTTCGAGCGGCAGCGCGAGCGTGACCGCGCCCCTGGCGTTCGCCGGCTACGCGATCGAGTCCGGCAAGGACGGCTACACCAGCTTCAAGGAGGACGGCGAGGACCTCAAGGGCCGCATCGCGGTGTTCTTCCGCTACGAGCCCATCAATCAGGAAGGCGTGAGCCGTTGGAGCGAGCGCCGCTGGAGCGAGTACAGCGCCGCCGCGCCCAAGCTCGAGGCGCTTGCCAAGCGCGGAGCGGTCGGTGTGATCATGGTTACGCCGCCGGATGCGCGCGATGCCCGGCGTGGCCTCGAGACGACTGCGACGAGCCGCTTCGGCGAGAGACTCTCGATTCCCGCGGTGCAGCTGAGCATCGAGGCGATGGATGCGCTGATCCAGCAGGCTGATCCCGATGCCCGCTCGCTGGCGGAGTGGCGACAGAAGGCCGACGAGGGATCGGTCACCACGGTGCCCCTGAAGGAGTCCGTGCAGGTCACGCTGAAGGCCGAGGTGACCACCGGCACGATCTCGACCGACAATGTCGGCGGCGTGCTGCGCGGAGCCGGTTCACTCGCCGACGAATGGGTGATCGTGGGCAGCCACTACGACCACGTGGGTTTCGGCAACTACGGCGCCGACCCGCGCAATCGCGGCAAGCTCCACCCGGGTGCCGATGACAACGCCAGCGGCACGGCGGCCATGCTGTGCATGACCAAGCTCATGTCGGACTGGTACGCGTCGGACGACGCTCCGAAGGACCGCCGCAGCATCCTCTTCATGGCGTTCAGCGCCGAGGAGATCGGCCTTGACGGCAGCCGCCACTGGACGGAGCACCCCACGCTCAAGCAGGAGTCGATCAACGCGATGGTCAACCTCGACATGGTCGGCCGCCTGCGCAACGACGAACTGGTGGTGGGTGGCGTCGGCAGCGCGAAGGGCTTCAAGGAGTGGCTGCGTCCGCGCTTCGAGGAGAGCGGCCTGACGATCCGCGCCGATCCGAGCGGCCGCGGCCCGAGCGACCACGCGAGCTTCTACAGCGCCGGCATCCCGGTGCTCTTCCTCTTCACGGGCGTGCACGACGTCTATCACAAGCCCGGCGACCACGGCTGGACCGTGAACCCTGGCGGTGCCGCCAAGGTGATTGCGCTCAGCGAGGCGATCACGCAGGGCCTGGTGAGCGAGGCCAAGCTCGAGTTCGAGGGCAAGTCGGCGGGTTCCGGCCAGGACCGCGGCTATTCCAAGGTGCGTTTGGGTGTGTCGCCGGGCTACGGCGAGACCGGGCAGCCGGGCGTCGTCGTTGAAGCGGTGAGCGATGGCACCAGCGCTGCCGAGGCCGGCATCAAGAAGGGCGATGTGCTCCTGGCCTGGAACGGCGAGCTGCTCGAAGGCGCTGGCGACATGATGGACCAGCTGCGCAAGCACGCACCCGGCGACAAGGTCAAGATCAAGCTTCGTCGTGATGGCAAGGAGATCGAGGTCGACGTCACGATGAAGGCGTCGAAGTCGCGTGGATGATGGGCCGGTCGCGGGGCCGGCACGCTGCTGGACCTGCGGCTACCCGATCACGCCGGAGACGGCGCTCTGCTCCGAGTGCGGTGCGCCCCGCACGGAGGCATGGGAGCGATGGTCGCGTGCGACGCGGATCGATGCGTTCGATGCCACGGCGGCGTTGCGCACGCTGGCGCGCATCCAGTGGTGCGCGCTAGCGTTGCTGGTCGCCTCGGCCGCGTGGATCCTCGTGCCGCCCATGTTGCCGATGGCGCTGCGATCCTCGCTGCCGGCCATCGTGTTCCTGTACGTGGTGCCGGACATCATCGTGCCATGGATGGTCGTGCTTGGCCTGCGGCCTGTGCTGCACGGGCGTTGGATCCGCGTGGTCTGCTGGATGACATTGGCCATGAGCCTGGTCCGCGTGTCGGGGTTGGTGGTGCAGGAGTGGCTGGCCATCCCGGTGATCAGCGTGATGCTCGCGAAGCCGTGGGCCGTCCAGGGCATGACGACCCTGGGCATCCTCATGCCTGCCGGCTCGCTGGTCGCGCTGATGGTGGCGGCGCTGCGGCTGGCCACCGGGCTTCGTTGGCCATGGCGCTATGCGCTGACGGTGGGAGGGGCAGGGCTCGCGGCGGTCCTGTGCCTGGCATGGGCAGGAGCGTTCGTCGCCGCCAACACCGAGGGGCTCGGTGCGTTGCAACCCACGCTCACGCGCATGCTGCAGATCCTGCGCTTCACGTGGTTCATCTCGGGCCTGAGCATGCTCCTGATGAGCGCGCTGCTCGTCGGCCTGGCTCGTGCGCTGGCACGACGGCTACGCTAGGCGCATGCGGTTCACGGTCGCGGCATCGGCTTTCCTTCTCGTGCTGCAGGCGGCGGGTGCTCGTGCGCAGGATCAGGTGCCAGCGGCTCCCAAGCTGGATGCAGCCGCTGCCCCGAGCATCGAACGATCCTCGCAACCTGCACCCGACGGTGCGGTGATCTGGTTCGACCAGCCGGCGCGCTCTTGGAACGAGGCGCTGCCGGTGGGCAACGGGCGGCTCGGCGCGATGGACTTCGGCGGCGTTCACGAGTCGCGGCTTCAGTTGAACGAAGATTCCGTGTGGCAGGGCCGGCGCGATGACCTGCAGCCGAGAGCCTTGTCCATGGAGGTCGCCGACGTGCGCGACCTGCTCCTGGCAGGCAAGGTGCGCGAGGGACAGGACCTGGCGCAGCGCACGCTCATGGACCCCGAGACGGACCGGTCCCACCAGACGCTTGGCGAACTTGTGCTCCGCATGCCCGGCATGGAGCGCGTGACGGGGTACCGGCGCGGGCTCGACCTGCTCACGGGGATCAGCGCCACCACGTGGACCAAGGACGGCGCGAACTACATGCGCACGGTCTTCGCGAGCAAGCCGCATGATGTGGTCGTGGTCGAGCTCGTGTGCGACAAGCCGCGCGGGATCGATCTCACGGTCGCGCTCGAGCGCCAACCCAGCGGCGACGGCTGTCCCCTCGTGATCGATGCCGGCACGACCAAGGGCTCGGGCATCGTGCGCGTGTGGGGCCGAACCGAGGCCGACGCCGCGGCCGGCGTGACCTTCGAAGCCAGCGTGATGGCGCTCCCACGCGGAGGCACCTGCGTGCAGGATGGCGCGACGCTGCGGATCGAGCGCGCCGACTCGGTCTACCTCGTGATCGCAGGGCGCACCGATTACTGGGGCGAGACCTCGCTCTCGGATCGCAACGCCAAGGACCTGACCACGGCAGCCACGAGCGAGCAGCCCTTGCGCGACGAGCACATCAAGTGGTTCAGCCGGCGCATGCGGCGCGTGACCATCGACCTTGACCCGAGCGATCCTGCAGCGCGGGCGCTCCCGACCGATCGCCGCCGGGCACGAATGGAAGCGGGTCAGCCGGATCCGGAACTCATCGCGATCCACGCGCAGTTCGCTCGGTACCTCCTGCTCTCGTGCAGCCAGCCCGGCGACCTGCCCGCGAACCTTCAGGGCATGTGGAACGAGCACCTCAAGGCTCCATGGGGCGCGGACTACCACGTCAACATCAACCTGCAAATGAACTACTGGGCGTGCGAGGTGCTGAACACGCCGGAGTGCTTCGATCCCTTGCTGGCCTTCACCGAGTCGCTGGCCGTGCGCGG
>JAGWXC010000187.1 GCA_018970045.1 Planctomycetota bacterium
CCATCGACCAGCTCTTCCTGAAGGCACGGACCCACAACGGTTGGACCCCGCAGCAGGTCGACGACGCGACGCTGCACGAGATCTGGAACCTGCTGCGATGGGCGCCGACGAGCGCAAACTGCTGCCCGCTGCGGGTGGTGTTCGTGAAGGGCGCTGCGGCCAAGGCGAAGCTGCTGTCGTGCATGGCGCCGGGCAACGTCGAGAAGACCAAGGCCGCCCCGGTGACGGCGATCCTTGCGATGGATACGGAGTTTCACGAGCAGTTGCCGAAATTGTTCCCGCATGCTGACGCGCGCAGTTGGTTCGCCGGCAATCAGCCGTTGATCGACGAATCCGCGTTCCGAAACAGCTCGCTGCAGTGTGCTTACTTCATGATGGCAGCGCGTGCGCTCGGCCTGGATTGTGGTCCGATGTCCGGCTTCGACAAGGCAGCGGTCGATCGCGAGTTCCTGGCCGGCACGACCTGGCGCTCGAACATGCTCTGCAATCTGGGGCACGGTGACACGACGGCGCTCTTCCCGCGCTCGCCACGCTTCGAGTTCGCCGACGCGTGCCGCATTGCGTGATGGGCGGCGCGAGGTCGGCGCGGTTCAGCGCCGCCGCGCCACCAGCTCAAGCAACGTCGGGCACATGAGCACGCTCGATGGATCACGCTCCGCCGCGGTGAGCTCGGCGAGCGTGGCCTCGAGCCATGCGTGGTCGGCGAAGCCGAGCTCGACGAGTCGCGGCGCGTAGGTGCGCACGAAGCCCGCGGGCCACTGCCAGAGCGGGTCGCACGGCCGGGCCACGCGCGCGATGGGCCGAACGTGCACGAGCTCGAACCCGTGCAGGGCGAGCAGGGCTGGAAGGCGCTTGGCGACATTGGCATCGCCTCCACCCTTGCCGAAGCTGGCCATGGCGTACTGCACGAACTCGGCGATGCGCGGGCTGCCATCGAGCAGGCCGTAGGTTGGGTAGTTCACGTACTCGTGGATGCCGATCAGGCCGCCCGGATGAAGCGCCTCGTGCGCGAGCGAGAGGACGCGCCCCGGATCCGGCAGGAACATGAGCAGCCAGCGGATCCACGCCGCATCGAACTGGCGGTGCAGCGCAGGAGGCAGATGGGCCGCCGCAAGGTCGAGTTCCTCGATCGATGCCGCGCTTCCGAAGCGCGCGCAGCGAGCACGAGCCTGCGACGCGAACGCGGGCGAGAGCTCGATGCCGACGGCGCGGCCTGTGGGCCCCACGCGCTCGGCGAGCGCCTCGGTAACCAGACCCGGGCCGCAGCCAAGGTCGATCACGCGCGCTCCGGGAGCCACGCCGATCGCATCCCAGGCGCGCGAGGCGTCATCGAGCCAGAGTTCGTGCTGTACGCGCAGGCGATCGGCTTCGGGATCGTGCGTGCCGAGGACGTAATCGGTGGGGCGGCTCACGTGGGGAACGTATCCGTTGGAGCGCACCGGAATCGAGGAACGTCCCGGGCACAGGTTCGGTCTAGGAGCTCTCGGTGGGGACATTGAGCGGGCAAAAGATAAAGCGCCCCCCAGAACGACCCTGGGGGGCGCAACTGCCTAGTGCTTGTGCGGAATCAGTCCAGGCTCGGGCCCGGGCTCAGTTGCAGGGGCCCCACTTGGCCAGCAGCTGGGCGAAGTCGTCGCCATCCACGTAGCCGTTGCGGTTGATGTCCGCGCGGCTGTTGGTCGCCTGGCCCCATGCGCTCAGGAGCGCACCCATGTCGGCGCTGTCAACCTGGCCATCGACCAGCTCAGCGCAGTCTTCGGCGCAGGAGCCGATGACCGCCGGAGCGTAGTACGCGTAGAGCTGACCACCCTCCACGAGCGGTGCGGCGAGCGAGTAGTGCGCCTGCATGTTCTGGATGAACCAGCCGCGGCCGAGGGTCTCGGTGGCTTCAAACACGCCGGAGTTTTCCTCATCCTGCGAGAACGGAGCGGTGGCCGGAGTGCCGGGCGCGCCGAAACGGGCGGGGTCTGACACGAGCAGCACCGAGGTGGTGTCGGTGGCGACGTCGTAGAGTACGGTGCGAGCCGAGTGCGGGTGGTTGCCCGGGTCCTCGGTGATGATCACGCGAGTGCCGCCCTGGAGGGTGTTCACCACCGTCAGGTTGTCGCCCATCTCGATGGCCTTGGGGTACGAACCGGTGCCGTCGATGAGCGCTTCGATCGTCCCGCCAGCGGCGAGGTTGTTCACGTCACTGAAGCGCAGGCGGAAGAGGCGGCTGCCCGAGCTCTGCGCAACGCCCGACGAGGTCGTCGACATGCGGTCGGTGCACACGACGTAGAAGTCGCTGGGGTTCTGCGGATCCCACGCGCCATCTTCCGGACGGAGGAAGGTGGTGCCGGCGGCCGTGCCACCCGCGGCGAGCGTAAAGGTCGCGGAGTAGACGGCCGGTGCGGCGGCAGCGAAGCAGAAGTCTCGGTTCTCGGCGCTGACATTGGCGCCGCCGACCTGCACCTGGATGCCGTAGGAGGTCCCGTTCATCAGCCCAGCCTGCTCGGCGGTGGTGCCAGTGGCCTGCTTCGTGCCGATGTAGACGAAGATGCGATTGGCGCCACCATCAGAGGTCCCCATCACCACGGTCGAGTCGCTGGCCATGGGTCGTGCAACGCCGTTCTCCCACGAACCTGCCGACGCGTCGAAGGCCGTCATCTGGTAGGCGGTGCCGGTCACGAGGTCAGTGGCGATCATGCGGCCGGGAGTTCCCGACTCCTCGCCCGTGAAGTAGAAGCGGTTCACGGTGCCGAGGCCTGTCGCCGCGTTGTAGAGCGCGTTGGCAGCCGGAATCTCGCCCGAGCAGAAGCGGGCAAAGTTGTAGAGCGAGCCACCTGTCCCATTGGAGGTTGTTGCGCAGGAGAGGATGGCGTCGGCGCCGGACGTGACCGCGAGTGTGGAACGGTCGATCCGCCAGGACGAG
Organism: Planctomycetota bacterium; assembly: GCA_018970045.1. GTDB lineage: Bacteria > Planctomycetota > Phycisphaerae > Phycisphaerales > SM1A02 > SYIB01. The sequence continues at coordinate 2,912 of JAGWXC010000187.1, forward strand.
ATGAATGCGCCACCTGCGAAGCCTTGGGGCTGGTGCGAACGGCGGACACCGCCGGCGGTCGCGGTCAGCTCATGGTTCACGAAGAGATCGAATGCACCGTTGCCGGCATCGATCGCGCCCATGCCGTCAGGAATGCCCACGAGTTGGTAGCCGCCGATGGTGTCACCCACGGTCAGCAGCGACACGACGTCGAGGACCGGGCTGCCTGCAACGGGGAGTGCGTAGGGGGTTGCGGACGACGATGGGCCGGTGCGGACCGACGGGACCTGCGCCGACGCAACGAGGGTCGCGGCGAGAGCGGGAACGATGGCAAGGCTGATGCGCTGCATGATGACGGTGCTCCTAGAACAGTCTTCAAATCTGATGCGTGGCGCCCATCTATCCCAACGGGGATCGGGTGCGCCGGAATACTGGCACGCGAACGCAAGCGAACCGCCAACGTTTGATTCAGCATGCGTGAAACCGATGCAGGAGTCATCGGTGCGACGCGCCAAGTGCTGAACGCATCGCTTGCAGTTGCTGAACTGTATGAAGCGCGACGCCGTGATGCAACCAAGCGCGTCAGCGGACGCGGTTCGCCTCGGTCGGTCGCTTCTCGATGCGCAGCGTGACGGTCATCTCCTTGCCGCTGCGGAAGATGCGCGCCGGCACCTGCGTGCCGGCGAAGTAGTAGAGCGCTTGTTGGAAGTCGACCACCCCGTGGATCGTCGTGGTGTTCATCGACATGATCCAGTCGCCGACCCTGATCCCGGCCGCCGCTGCGGGGCTCGGGCTGTACACATCATCGATGTAGAGCCCGTTGACGGGCTTGGGCAACGCATCGAAGGCGGCGTGGTCGTTGAGCTTGCGTCGAAGTTCCGGCGCGCTCATCACGGAGAAGCCGACCCACGGTGATTCCTTGGATCGCTTGGTTTTCAGGGCTTCCGCGACACCGAGCGCCGTCTGGATCTGCATCGCCAGCGTGACGTGCGGCTGGGGCTCGAGCCGCGCTGCCGGGTCGGCGCTGGGCGCGGGCACGAGCATGCCCACGGTCTGGCCGGCGCCGTTCACAAGGACGCCACCGATGGAGCCGGGTGCGATCGACATGCTCGCGTGGACAAAGCTGCCGGTGAGATCCGCCTGGTAGCAGGCTGCGGTGGGCAGGGCCATCACGACGCCGGGGGCGAAGGTGCGCGAGGAGCCAAACGGATCCGCGACGGCGAAGACAGCGTCGCCGATTTCGAGTTCGTCGACCGAGCCCGGGACGATCGGCACGAGGTTTCCGAAGGTTCCATCGGCGAGAGGCTTGAGACGCAGCACGGCGAGATTGATGGTTGGTTCAGCGGCGAGGAGTTCGGCATCGAACCGCGTTCCATCCGCCGCTTCGACGTCCACGCGCTCCACCAGGCTGCCGTTGGGAAACGTCAGCGGCGAGTGGCAGCAGAGCACGGTTCCGTCGTTCCACGCCACAAACCCGCTCGCGACGGCCATGCGCGCGAATCCCGCGTAGGGAGACTCATCCGCGATGGCCCAGCGTCCCTCGTGCGCAACTCCCTCCGGGACAGGCTCGTATGCCGTGACGGTCACGACGGATGCACGCACGGCCGCGTTCAAGGCGCGCAGGTCCGCGTTGGCCTGCGCGAACGGTCCGGCG
>JAGWXC010000188.1 GCA_018970045.1 Planctomycetota bacterium
AGGCGCTTGGAAAATGCGCTTGGCCACTGACGCTTCGGCGGTTATTCTGCTGAAATGGGGGAGATCGATGGTTCTTCACAGGACACGCGAAGGCGATTCGAACAGTGGGTGAAGAACCCCCGCTGCGCGGCGAACGCGGCGTCGGCAATCCTGAACATCCCGATGATCAAGGTCGCGCAGGCAGAGGGCGTTGCCAACAAGTTCGGACAGTCGCCGTTCGCGCTCGCGCGCGGCCAGAACTTCGAGCGCGCCATGTTCAAGGACGATGCGGAGGTCCTGCGCAAGGAACTTGTTGCCTGCGGGGTACTCCCCGCGTCAGCGAAGGGATTCGCTGATTTCCGATTCAGGCGCAACGGTGGCCCGATCACAAAGATCGAGGACGGCCTCGCGGCGACATCGGCATGGATGAAGGAACTCGCCGAGGGTCGGCTTGCGAGGACAATCGCGGCTGGCGCCACCATTCGTATCCCGGGCGGCGTGATGCTGCCGCACGCGACGCTCTGTATCGACGCGCTCGCCGCGGTGCAGCGTGACGGGCGGCCGACGATCGTCGTCGGCGAGGTCAAGGTCTATCCTGACCGCGGCGGCTACACCGACGCGACGCAACTGGCGACATCGCGCGCCCAGGCCGGCATGTATGTCCACGGTCTTCGACTTGCTCTCGAGGAAGCAAAGCTCGATGGCAAGGTCGTGGTCGATTCGACGGGATTCCTCGTCCTAAGCCGAAGCGGATCAAACCGCATCTCGGTCCGCGCCAACGAGGATTTCTCGGGACAAGCCGAGCGTGCCCGGACAGGCCTCGCCACGCTTTCCTCCGTCGCGCAGCAGCTCAAGCTTGCGCCAACTGCTGGTCTGCCGGTGATCCAAAAGGCGCCCGTCACCTACTGCGAGGCGTGCGTTCTCGCTGATCCCCTTCAAGGGCCGCGAGGTCGATACGGAGGAGCCAGAGATCGACAAGCCTACGAACCATGTGCGCGCCGTCGACGAGAAGCTCGAGTTCGCGATCGAGGCGCCACGTGTGGAGAACTTCACCTACGAGCTGGTCGAGTCGGGCGTTTTGTGCGATGTGGGCGCTTTGCCGGAGCTTGTGCTGCATGACGAGCCGGTGGCTGTCGAGGTCGAGGCGGTGCGCGGATACAAGGACGAGGTGGCGTCGGTGCAGGGTGTGGCTGCCGATATCGAACGACAGACGCGCGAGGCGTACTACGCCAACATCCATCCGCAGCGGATCGCGTTCACCATCGCGCAACGGGTGACGAGCCGCTTGGTCGATGGCCAGCGCAAGAAGCCCGCGATCGAGCGCGTGTCGTTGACCGCGCAGCTGTTTGCGAGCGTGCTACAGATCACGAATCGGTTCATCCAACAGCGTGTGCGTGTAAAGGCTGGTCAGGACCTTCGCGATCTCGGATTTGAGAAGAACCTGCAGCGCGCGGTCGAGGCGCTATCGACGGGCATCCAGATGGGCTTCGCTGGACAGAATGCGTCGAAACTGCTTCCAGTCGTGAACCGGATGCGCAGCCGAATGCGCAGCCACGATGTCAATGAGCACACCAAGCGACCGGTGCATCTCATCGAGAAGTCGCATCTCAACGCATTCGCGCCGCGCAGTTCGGTCGAGATTCAGGTCGCACGAGCCCTCGACTGGTCCGAACATGTAAGGGCGTGGGTTCCCAATGCCCGCGGATTCGACCTGCGGATCGCCTATGAGCACGACGGCGAAGAACGGTCGTACGAGCCGGACTTCGTCGCGGAACTGATCATGACGGATGGCACTCGCAAGTTCCTGATGATCGAGGTCAAGGGAGGCGGCGGCGAGATATGGGATGAGCAGGCCGTCCAGTCAAAGGCGGCTGCGGCGATGCGTTGGTGTACAGCCGTGACGAATGCCGGCGCGTACGGGGCGTGGGACTATGAAATCGTCCGCGAGGTCGTCGACCTCGACGCGGCGCTTTCACGACATGCGGGGTACGCACCCGAACCCCTGCCCTTCCGCAGCGTCGACGCCCTTCCCAGCGAGCGCTGGAAGACCTGCGTGCCGCGGATGCCGCTTGCGATTGCGGCTGGCGGCTTCAGCGAGAAGCAGGACACGCTGTTTGGCGCGGAAGCGACGGACTGGGTTGCTTGGGATGGGATGCCCGCGCTGCGCGAGGGCATGTTCGTCGCGAAGGTCATCAGCGACTCGATGGAGCCGCTGGTGCCTAAGGACTCTTGGTGCCTATTCAAGCCGTACGAAGGTGGGAGCCGCGAGGGGCGGAACCTGCTGGTCACCCATCAGTCGATCAGCGAGATTGGGTTTCCGATTCGAACGACCCTCAAGCGCTACCACAGCGAAAAGGTGGTCGACAAACTGACCGGCGAGTGGCGACATACGAAGGTCGTGCTCAAACCACTGAACCCTGCGCACGATGAGATGGAGATTGCTGAGCGCGAGGGCGACGATGGGACGGGTGCGGTGCGGGTGGTAGCGGAGTTGGTTTGCGTGCTGTGACGTAGAAGAAGCCTTGTACCGCATCCAGTTTCTGAGATAAGTCCAAGGTGGAACTCGCGCAGCCTCTCCGAGGAGGATGCGTCGGTGCGCGGCGGCCAATCCAAGCCGAATTGCCCACCGGATCCACCGATACCGGGTGGTTGCCCCCCTCACCCCCTCCCCACCGCTCACCCCTGTCGATCAAGTCGGTGCGCTGCCCTAGCAGCGACGAGCGCGAACGCGATGATCACCATCGCGCACCCCATCACGCGCCCAGGAGCAGTTGAGCCGGGAATCAACGTCGTCGACATGCAGCCAAACTGCATGACCAGGCCGGCCAGCGTGCCTGCCGCGGTGACCACGGCCGACGCTGAACCGGCCGACTCGCGCGGCACCGCGCGAACCGCCGCATCGATCGAAAGCGCGTTCACCGAGGCGCCGAGCCCGCAGCACAGGGTGAGCACGCATGCAGCAACCACCCCAAGTCCAGCGGGCGCGAAACACCAGACACGCGCCCATCACCAGCCGCGCGGCCGAGGCGCTCACGACGGACTCGCTCATCACCAGCCGCGCGCAACAGCATCCGTAACCGAGCGTCGCCACCGTCATGGTCCTGCGCACGCCGAGCCGGTCGACGAGCGCGCCCGCCATCGGCTGAAGCAGCACGCCGGGCACGCCGAAGGCGGCCGTCACGATCCTAAGGCCCACGCCGCCGGCCTCGAGTAAGTCTCGCAGATCGGCGGCGACCCCACCGTACAACGCCTGCACCATCGCATGGATGGCAAAGGGCAGCGCGGTCACCACGCACGCCAGCACCACAAAGCCCAGCGAGTGGTGGCCGTCGCTCGGTCAACGTGCGCAGCCATGACCATCAGCGTACGGCGTGGGGGTGCCGATCGTGCCTCCCCCCTACACTCCCCCCGCCATGGACGGCGCGCAGCTTTCGATCACGATGCTTGGCAGCGGCTCGAGCGGCAACGCCGCCATCGTGCAGTTCGGCTCGCTCACGCGCCGCGTCGTGCTGCTCGATGCCGGCCTGAGCCCGCGCAAGGTCCGCGAGGGACTTCTGCACCGGTGCCCACCAGGCACCGAGCTCGGCGCGATCCTGCTCACCCACCTCGACGGCGACCACTGGCACCGTGGCTGGTCGGCGCAGCTCGCGCGCCGTGGCGTGCCCGTGCTGCTGCGCGCGGCCCACTTCGCCGGTGCGCTGGCGCTGGGCATTCCGCGCTCGTGCCTCCACGTGATCGAGGGCGAGGCCGCACTCGGCGAACACCTGCGTGTGCGCGCCGTGCGCACGCCGCACGATGAGGACGGCAGCACGGCCTTCATCATCGACACTCCAGCCGGTCGCGTGGGCTGGGCGACCGACCTCGGCTCCGTGCACGATGAACTCATCGAGGCGCTCACCGGCGTCGACCTGCTTGGTCTGGAATGCAACTACGACGAAGCGCTGCAGCGCGAGAGCCCGCGACCGTGGCACCTGAAGCAGCGCATCATGGGCGGGCATGGCCACCTGTCGAACGACCAGGCGATGGACGCGCTCGATCGGATCCGCGCAGTTGCCGACCCAGCGGCGATCGGGCTGCTGCACCTCTCGCGCGACTGCAACTGCCCGCATCTGGTCTCGCGGCTCCTGGCCGGCCGGCACGCCGACCTCGCTGCCCGCACCGTGATCGCGCGGCGCAGCGAAGCGAGCCCGGCCCTTCGCTTCACTCGCTCCAGCGAACCGCTGGCGCCTGCAGGCCACCCAGCGCCTGCTCGTGCATGGCCCGCCACGCGGGTGCCTGCGTGAGCCAGCCGCCGATGCGGCGGCCATCCTCATCGATCGGGATCAGGAGCGGCATCCCCGGAGGAAGCTCCTCCATGGGCGCGATCAGGTCCTGCACCACGCGGCCCGACTCGTCGAGCTGGCGATAGACCTGGCTCGGTCCGTGCTCGGCATCGCGCACCGTGAGCCCGGGCACGACCAGGTCATCGCGGTCGATCCACCACGCGACTGGCGA
>JAGWXC010000189.1 GCA_018970045.1 Planctomycetota bacterium
GCCTCGAGCGCAGCGTTGAGCTGGCCGATGCCGCCGTCGATCAGCACCACGTCGGGATAGAGCTCGTGCCCCTTGCCCGCCTCGCGATAGCGGCGGCTCACCACCTCCTGCAGCGCCCGGTAGTCGTTGTTCTCAACGCTCCGCACACGGAAGCGGCGGTACGCATCCTTGAACGGGCGGCCATCGATGAAGCAGACCTTGCTGCCGACGGTCTCTTCGCCGGCCAAGTGCGCGATGTCGAAGCCCTCGATGCAGCGAATGGACTCGAGCCCCAGCGTTCGCGCCAGGCTGCGCGTCATCGCCAGCGGATCGCCGCTGAACATCGTGACTTCCGGCTGCCAGTCGTACTCGCCCTCGTCGCCGCGTGTCTCGCGGTCATCGAGCCGTTCGATCGCCCGTACCTGATCGCGCAGCACGGCTGCACGCTCGAAGTCGAGCGCGGCGCTCGCCTGCTCCATTTCGGCGCGCAGCTCCCGCAGCATCGCGCTGCGCTTGCTCGAGAGGAAGCGCAGGAACCGGTCGATGTCCGCGCGGTAGGCCTCGGGCGAGATGCGGTTGGCGCAGGGCGCCGTGCACTGGTGGATGTCGTGCAGCAGGCACGGCCTGAACGAGGCGTTCGCGGGATTCGACGCCTCGATCGTGAGTTCGCACGTGCGGTACTTGAAGACCCGCTGCAGGACCTGGACCGCATGGCGCAGCGAACCGCTGCTCGTGAAGGGGCCGAAGACCCGTGCGCCGCGGAACTGCGGCGCCGCGGGATCGCGCGTGATGAAGACCCCCGGGAAATCGTCACGCATGGTCACGACGAGATACGGAAACGTCTTGTCGTCCGACATCCGGTCGTTGAAGTGCGGATGCAGGTCCTTGATGAGGCGGCTCTCCATGAGGAGCGCCTCCCACTCCCCCTCGCAGGGAATGGTGTCCAGGTCGTGGATCAGGTCGAGCATGGGGTGCTTGCGCGGCCCCAGGTCGGCACTGGGCACGAAGTAACTGGCCACCCGGTTGGGCAGGATGCCGGCCTTCCCCACATAGATCACCCGGCCCTCGGCGTCCTTCATCAGGTAGACGCCCGCGACCTTGGGCAGGGTCCGGGCCTTGGCCAGGAGCGCTGCCAGCCGGTCCGACCGCGGCAAGGCCATGAACCCCTCTGCGCCGGGCCCGGGTGCACCCGGGGGGCCGTTCTCAGGCGAGGATGGGGGTTCCGGAGCGGGCATCTTTGTCCCAAATCGCTGTCCCGAGGCAACAATCGCGCTAGAGTATGCGTCTCACGTGGGACACGATGTCCCTCGACGATCGTCTGTTTCGAACACGATTTCGTTTCACCAACCCTAGGAGTTGACCATGACCAAGTTCTCGATCGCTGCCCTCGCCCTCGTCGGCATCTTCGCCGCCTGCGAAACCACCAAGACCGCGGCCCCCGGTGCCGTTGGCGCCAAGAGCGAATGCTGCTCGAAGGATGCCAAGGCGTGCTGCAAGGACGCCGCTGCGGCCCCCGGCGCCGTCGCCGAGAAGAAGGCCGAGTGCAGCAAGAGCTGCGACAAGGCCGCGACCTGCCCGATGACCGGCAACGCCGCCCCCGGCGCCGTCAGCGAGAAGAAGGCTGACTGCAGCAAGAGCTGCACCGAAAAGGCCGCCTGCCCCGCCACCGCCGCCCCCGGCGCGGTCAGCGAGAAGAAGGCTGACGGCTGCTGCAAGAAGGCTTGCCCCGCCACCCAGGGCTGAGCCCTCTCGGGAGTTCGCTCCCGCGTGACTGAATGATCCATCGGCCCCGCCTCGTGCGGGGCCGATGTGCTTTTGCCCGGGGGCCGCCGGCCGCACCTCCGTACCATCCCCGCCCATGGCGACCTACCTGCTGCGCGGCGGACGGATCATCGACCCCGCTTCCGGCCTTGATGCGACCGGCGACCTGCTCATCGACGGCACCGCGATCCGCGAGCGCTCGACCAGTCGCATCACGCCGCCGGCCGGCACCACGGTCATCGATTGCGAGGGATGCATCGTCGCTCCGGGCCTGATCGATCCGCACGTGCACCTGCGCGAACCCGGTCAGGAGCACAAGGAAACGATCCTCAGCGGCGCCTCGGCGGCGATCGAGGGCGGCTTCACCACCGTCTGCTGCATGCCCAACACGACGCCAGCCCTGGACCTGCCGAGCCTGGTCGACTTCGTCCGGCTCAAGGCGCAGGAGGCCGGCAAGGCACGCGTGTTCACCGTCGGCGCCGCAACCGTCGGCCGCAAGGGCGAGGAACTCGCGCCGATGGGTGCCATGGCCAAGGCCGGCGCCGTCGCGTTCAGTGATGACGGCGACTGCATCGAGAGCGCTGCCATGATGCACAAGGTGCTGCTCACCTGCGCCGCGCTCGGCAAGGCCTTCATGCAGCACTGCCAGGATGCGTCGCTCACCAAGGGCGGCGTCATGAATGCGGGCGCCGTCGCTGCACGGCTGGGGCTGGGCGGCTGGCCCGCTGTCGCCGAGGAAGTCATCATCGAGCGCGACGTCCGGCTGAATGCCCGCGTGGGTGCCATGTACCACGCGCAGCACCTCTCCAGCGGCGGCAGCGTGGAGATCATCAAGCGCGCCCGTGATGCCGGGCAGCGCGTGACCGGCGAGGTGAGCCCGCACCACCTGCTGCTCACCGATGACCTGTGCGAGGGCTACAACACGCAGGCCAAGATGAACCCCCCGCTGCGCACGGCGAGCGACGTGCAGGCGCTGCGGCAGGCCGTGGCCGACGGGATCATCACCGTGCTCGGCACCGATCATGCTCCCCACGCTGTCGCCGAGAAGGCGCGTGACTTCACGGCCGCGCCGTTCGGCATCATCGGGCTCGAGTGTGCTCTGCCGCTCTACGTCAAGGCCCTCGTCGACTCGGGCGCCATCGATTGGCCGCGGCTCATCGCGCTGATGACGATCGAGCCGGCGCGGCTGTGCGGCCTCGATGGATGCGGCCTCGGCACGCTGACCTTGCACGGGCCGGCCGACGTCACGGTGATCGACCCCGCCATGGCGTGGACCATCGATGCCGATGCGTTCGTGAGCCTGAGCCGCAACTGCCCGTTCGATGGGTGGCCGGTCACTGGTCGCGCGTCGCACGTCTTCGTGCGTGGCGAACTCTTACGGACACGGTCCCCAGCCCGCCAGCAGTGAGCCAAGGTCGTTGCCGCCGACCTCGCCGTCGCCATTGAGATCGGCGATGCACGAACCAGCGCACGGGCCCCACGAGCCGAGCATGATGCCCAGATCGGCACCGTCGACCGAGCCGTTGCCGTCCAAGTCGCAGGGGCACGTCGGAACTCCGAAGAGCTGTTCCGCACGCGCGAAGGCCTTGGGCGCGATCGCCCGGCCGATGCGGCGCGCGGGGCAATCGTCCATCGGCGGGTGAATGCCGCCCCACACTCGGCTGTAGGCGCTTTGCGCTGCGGCATCCTGGAACGTCGCCCACTGCAGCTGCACGGTCTGCGACGGGCCATCCTCGAACACCAGGTACTGGTTCTGCACCGCATTGAAGATGCCCAGGCCACCCGGGAAGTACGGCGAACCTGTGATCTGCTCAAGCACGTCGGCGGCGCATCGGCTGTAGCCCGAGTGTCCGCTCACGTAGCCACCAAAGGGCGGCGTGACGAACGTGGGCCGCTGGTAGGGCCACCACGACTGGGCGAGCACCCACGCGCAGCCGGCGACATCGACGGCCGGGTTGGAGATGTAGTCCGGGCCCCGCCAAGCCAGCGCAGCGATCTTGCCCTCGTAGCCGGCGAGCTCCTCGTGGCGCTGGCCGGGTGCCGTGGTCTGCGCAGTGATCACTTCGATCATGCCGGGAACCAGAGGCAAGCCATGCGGGTGGTACGAGGGCCCCGCGGGGTTCGACGACTGGCCCTTCATCGCCATGTACCGCAACGCGGTGACCGGTCGAGCGGCATCGTGATAGCCCTTCACGCTCCAGATCGAGATCGCGGTGTCGTGCAACGCACCACCGAGCGTGATGTACATGCGGACATCCCACTCCAGGTTGTCGAGGTCGGGACCGACGCCGCCCCAGCGCTTGTGCGCCAAATTGTCGGTAACTTCGTTGCTGATCTTGAACCAGTGGCCCGGCGGGGTCTCGCTGCTCGGACCATCGGCCCAGAACTCGGCGAGAACGCGGGAGAAGTCACCGCGCTTCACGACGTTTGGTGCATAGGCCGAGCCCGTCACCGGGTTCAGCGGCAGGCCCGGGCCCCACTTGGGACCGACGTAGCCGTCGTACAGCGTGGCGAAGTCATCCGCGGGATCGACCGGCAGTGCCTTCGCGGTGATCGCGCCGGGCGAGATGTCGATCATCACGCCATCGGCCGGGTCGAGCTGGCCGCTCAGCGTGAGCGTGACCGCATGGCTCTGTTGGAACGTGGCGATCATCGCGTTGTCAAGCGCGGGCACGGGGCCCGGGTCGAGGTAGAC
>JAGWXC010000190.1 GCA_018970045.1 Planctomycetota bacterium
TCATGAGTCGGCACGATCGGCGTGGCACCATGCTTCGATGCACGCCATGGGCTGGAGTTCCTGGCTGGGACGATCCTCGCCGGACTGGCCGTGGCCAGCGCTGCCAGCCTCGGTCGCGATCGACCTTGCCGGACATGCAGTGACGGGCTATCCCGCCTTGCATGCCACGGCAGGTGGCGCCACGCTCCTGATCGAGACCGATCCCGCGCAGGCGCACGCCGCGCACGCCGCGGCCGTGCGCGAACTCGCGTTCGATGCGCTCGAGCCGCGACTGGCAGAGCAGATCCGGCACCATCCCTCCTTCAACGAGACCTGCACCGCCGCCAGCCATCGTTTGCTCGAACCGCACGTCGTCGCCGAAGCCAGCCGACTGGCGATCCTGAAGGGCCTCCCAACGGGCCCGCTGCCCCGCGATCGCGATGCCTTCCATGCCTGCGTGGCCGCCATAGGCGAACGGGCCTGGGCTTTCGTGCATGATGCGCTTCCGTTGGCCATCGCCGTCTGGCGGATCGACCAGCGCATCACCAGGGCGCTCGCGGCGCCAGCGCCGGCGGCGTGGCAGCGATCGATCGACGATGTCCGCGCGATGCATGCGCGTGTCCTCCCCGTGGACGCCACACGTGCGCTGGACTGGAAAGCGTGGGAATCGCTCCCTCGGCGCCTCGCCGCGCTCGAAGCACGCCTGCAACGGATCGAGGACCGCGGCGCGGCCCGTGATGAGGCGAACCTCGAGCGCGTGCTGTCGTGGCGCGATCGCGCGATGGCGGCATCCGCCGGTCCATCGGGGCACGAGGCCGCCGCAGCGTTCCGCAGCGCGGAGCTCGAGTGGGAACTCAGCGTGTTCGCGCAGGATCACGCTGCGCCGGGGCACTCCGAGCAGCGGCTCGAGCGGTTGTGGGACGAGCTCGCCCGGCCTCAAGCGCCGGCACGGAGCCGAGCCGCCGTCGCTTCGAGCCACGAGCGCTCGGGCCAGGCGTAGAAGCGGAACTTCTCCGCGATGCCAAGTTCCTCGTTGTAGAGCATGGCGCGCTCGGGCCCGAGCCGTGATGCCGCAGGCGAATCGACCATCGTGCTCGAATCCGTGGCACTCATCTGGAAGAGCACCCGGTTGTCGAACTCGCGCAAGCCGTTGCGATCGAGGACGCGCCCCATGTTCGTGGCCGTGTCGACGGTCGCCAGCACGTGCACGCCGACCGCGGGGCCCTCGCGGGCGAGCGCGATGAAGAGCTTGTCGGCAGTGGGCGGACCATCTCCGCCACCGAAGCCATAGTCATCCTCGTTGCGGCGCAAGGCGCGCATGCGGTGCAGCCCATGCGCGACCAGCAGCATCGTCGCCCCATCGGCGGTCCCCGATTCCTGGCGGCTCGTCACCTCAGCCGCAAGTTCCTGCAGCCGCTCGGGCATCTCGCGTGGCGTGGCCGTGACCACGTCCAGCCCGAGCGAACGCCCCATCGCCTCGAGCGCACCGAACGATGGATCATCCGCCGTCGTGCCATCGAGCAGCAGCACCCGCGCGCCCGGAGCCTGGACCGCGAGCGACAGCAGGCTGCTCGCGCAGATCGCTTGCGCCGCATCGTCGCGCTGGCCCACCACGATGGTGTTCGCACCCGACATGCGGCGCAGGCGGATCGCCGTGGGATCCTTGATCGCGATCGCCTCGCCCAGCCAAAGGCTCGGCGCCAACGGACTCGTCCCTGCCGGCGCGCGGCCGCCGAGCACGGCATTCGCCTCGAGCGAAGCGGGGGCGTTGCCCTCGAAGATGATCGTCTCGAGCGGCCGCTTGGGGGGCTCGGCCTGCGCCTTGAGCTGCGCGAGGTTGAGCCACTGCTCCCGCACCTGGTCCGGAAGCCACACGACCTGGAACGGGCTGTTGCCCTCGAGCAGGCCGCCCGCATCGTTGTAGATCGCCTCGCCGGGTCGGCTGAGCAGGCGTGCGGCGAGATTCTCATCGGAGAGGATCACCTGGCTGTCGGCCTCGGAACACTGGAGCGCGATGCGTACGCCCATCTGCCCCATCGTCGTGCGGGCGAGGCTGAACGCGCCACTGAGGGTCTGCGACCCGAGCACGACATGCATGCCGAAGGCGCGGCCCTGTCGAACCAGGCGATCCAGCAGCAGGTTGGCATCCTGCGCGATGCGGTCATCCTCGATGAAGAGTTCCTGGAACTCATCGATGATCAGCAGCACGCGCGGCAGCACCACGGGGTGGCCGGTGCGGCGGTACGACGCCAGGTCCTGAACACCAAGCTGTCGATAGAGATCCCCGCGCCGCTTGAGCTCGCCATCGAGCCCCTGGAGCACGGAGAGCCCGAACTCGCGGTCGCTCTCGACTGCCACCACGCGCGCGTGCGGCAGCCGGTGCGTGGCATAGGTCTTGAACTCGACGCCCTTCTTGAAGTCGACGAGGTAGAACTCGACTTCGTCGGGGCTGTACCACAGCGCAAGATTCGTGATCAGCGCGTGCAGGAGCGTGCTCTTGCCCGAGCCCGTCTTGCCTGCAATCAGCGCATGCTGGCTCGTGCCCACGCCAAGCGTCATCATCTGCAATCGCGTGGCACCGGTGCGGCCCAGCGGCACCTGAACGCTCGTCGCCGTCGAGCCTGACCAGAGCGCATCGGGCTTGGGCGCGATCATCTCGAACGGCACCTCGACCTTGCTGCCTTCCTTCGCTGCCTTGCCGATGCGCCGCAGGAGCGGGATCAGGCGTTCGGCGGCAGGGGGCAGTTCGGGCTCGAACGGCAGCCCCTGCAGGCCATGGCTCGCGACACCCCATCGTCCCTCGCGATGCTGCAGGCACAGGCTGCGCGAGCGCAGGTCCGCCTGATCGATGCCGGGGACCCACTCGATCCGCTCGTCACGCAGGATCATGGTGTGCACGCCGCACCGCGCGCCGGAATTCACGATGCCCGCAAGCCGCTTCGCCGCCGCCTCCGTCAGGTTGGCAGGGAAGTCGCAGAAGACGAGCACGCGCAGCGGCTCCGCGATCTCGCCGGCCTGCTGGTTGTAGTCCTCGATGCTCGCGAACTCGTTGCGCAGGTACTTCTGGATGACCGTCTCCATGTGCTCGGAGAGATCGGTCAGCTTCTGCTCGATGTGGCGGTGGTCGGTCCAGATGCGCTCGCCGATCAACTGCTCATGCTCATCGGCAAGGTGCATGAAGCTCGCGAAGCCCTCGCCGAGCCCCACGGGATCGACGATCGTGAAGCGCACCTTGCCCGGCGGCATGGCCGTGAGCACGCGGAGCATCGCCTGCTGCAGCATGGCCACGCCCTGCGCACGGCCATCATGCCCGCACTCGAGCAGGAGCGAGGCATGCACGGGAAAGCCAAGGGCCACCGGCACGCGAAGCACGCTCGGCAGGTCGACTGGCCACGCGAGATCCGGATCCGCGGGCAACGCCCCCGGCACCGTTGCGACGTCGAGCACGCAATGCCCGACGCGGGCCGCTGGACCGGGCTGGCGCGCGGGCGCCCACGACGTGGCGTCGATCGCATCCCATGTGGGAAAGAGCGCAGCATCCGCCGCGCCAAGCGCGCGAAGGACTTCGGCCGCCTCGTCGCGAGCCGAGCACCACGCCGCACGCTCATCGGCGCAGGCCTTGGTCCAGGTGGCTTCGGCGGCGAGCACCTCGGCCCGGGCACGGTCATCGATCGACGCCACGCTCGCCTCGAGGGTGCGTGCCGCCCGGGCCACGCGGACCTCGCGCGTGACGCGCGCGTCGTTGAGCTGCGCCGCCAGCCGCGTGGCGATCTCGGTGCGCTTGGCCGGCACCGTCTGCTCGATGGTGGCCAGCTTCTCGTCGCGACGAGCCTCGAGCTCGCCGAGCATGGGGCCGTACTTGGCGTTCGCCTCGGCCAGCGAATCATCCCGCTGGCCGGTCACCAGCGTTTCCTTCTGGCGCTTCGCATCCTCGGCCCGCGCGAGCGCCGACTTCATGGCTGCATGGGCGATCGCACTCGCCTGCAGCGAAGGCGCCAACGCTGCGTGCAGTCTCCTGCGACCGACTCCATACGCCACGACCGCCATCACGATGGTCAAGAGGGTTCCGCCGCCCGCGCCGTAGGCCGCGTGCGTCAATCGCCCGGGCATGCCACCGACCCCATCGTTCGTCAGGGCACCGACAGCGGCACCGATGGCCGCGAACAGGAACCACGGCGCCAACAGGATCGGCCCGCGAAAGAGGCCCGGCAGCCACAACTGTCCGAGCTGCGCATTCAGGCCGCGCACGACCTCGGTCTGCTGCTGGATCGCCAGTTCCGGCTGCGCACCGGCCTGCGCCGCGGCGGCATCATCGAGCCCGGGCTCGGCAGGCATCCGCATGCGGCAGCGCGCGACGAAGGCCTTGGCCTGCCCCATGAGCCCCTCGAGCTCGGCTACACGTGCCTGCAGGTGCGAGCGATAGGCCTCGAGGTCGCGGCCGGGGATCCGGATGGCC
>JAGWXC010000191.1 GCA_018970045.1 Planctomycetota bacterium
GCACCTCGATGTCGGCTCTTCGCATCCTGGGGCTGAAGGCGGTCCCAAGGGTTGGGCTGTTCGCCCATTAAAGCGGAACGCGAGCTGGGTTCAGACCGGCGTGAGCCAGGTCGGTCCCTATCTGTCATGGGCGCAGGAATACTGACGGGATACATCTTTAGTACGAGAGGATTGGGATGGACGTACCCCTGGTGTGCCAGTTGGACCGCTCGGTCCACAGCTGGGTAGCTAAGTACGGCAGGGATAATCGCTGAAAGCATCTAAGCGAGAAGCCCACCCGGAGATAAGTATTCCATGTCGCAAGACGAGAGACCCCCGGTAGACCACCGGGTTGATAGGCCGCACGTGCAAGCGCAGTAATGCGTTCAGCGAAGCGGTACTAACGGTCGATTGCTTGGCCTTGTCTACCAGCCACCGTCGTCAGACGGCCTGGTGTCCAGGCTCCAAGCCTTCAAGCATCTCGTGTTTGGAGCTCGAGTGTTTCGGCCAGCTGGCCGAGCACGACACCCGTTTCCTAAGTCATCTCTTCAGGCTCGCCGACAGGCGTGTCTGGGGTTTGTCGGTGACGATAGCCAAGGGGTCACACCTGTTCCCATCCCGAACACAGCAGTTAAGACCTTGGCGCCGATGATACTGCTCAGCGGGAAAGTAGGTCATCGCCGACTTCATGGGCCCTCTTGGTGAAAGCCAAGGGGGCTCTTTTCGTTTTGGCTGTTCTTCTTCGTCGCGCTCGCTTCGATAGCATCCGTCGGTCGGTGGCGCACCCGCACTGGCCAAGTTTGATTCGCTTGGTCCGCGCCCCTAGGAGGGTCACGATGGGCATGTTCAAGGTCTACGTCGGGAATCTGGATCGCAAGGCGACGGCCGACGATGTCCGCTCGCTCTTCGTGGCCTTTCCCGACGTCGAAGACATCGCTCTGGCGACCGACAAGGAAGGCAACAGCCGCTGCTTCGCCATCGTCATGTTCCGCGACAAGCAGCGTGGTCAATTGGCCATCGAGGTCTTGAAGGGGAAGAAGATGCACGGGCGCGAGCTCGTGATCAACGAGGTTCAGAAGAAGCCCAAGGGTGGCGCCGCTGAGAAGCCCGCCGCGCGTGGCCCCTTCGGCCCTCGCGGCCCTGGGGGCATGGGGCGCGGTCCTGGTGGTCCGCGCGGCCTGGGTGGGTCATCGCGCGGGCCCGGCGGTCCGCGTGGCCTCGGTGGCGCATCCCGTGGTCCCGGTGGCCCTCGCGGGCTCGGAGGCAGTTCGGCTGGCGGTCGCGATGCCGGCGCCGGCGGGTTCAGCCGCAATCCACGACGCAGTCCCGGGGCATCAGGCGGTCGGCCGAGCGGCGATCGACCCGCCGGTGATCGTCCGGGCTTCGGTGGTTCGCGGCCTGGATTCGGCTCCTCGCGACCGGGTGGCCCGTCCTCGGGTTCGCCGCGGTCCTCGGGCAGCGGCGATCGTGGGCCGCTTGGTCCTCGCTTCGGTCAACAGGATCGCCCGTCGAGCGGACCTCGGCCAGGTGGTGCGGGGCCCGGTGCCGGCGGTTCTGGCGGTTCTGGTCCCTCGAGGCCAGCGCCTGATCGGCCGGATGATCCCAACCGTCCCAGCAGTGGTCCCGACGGCGGAGCAGCCTGACCCACGACGCGGGGGTCGCACGCCATGCCGTCGCTTGAATTCAGGTCACTGACCGGCCAGCAGAAGGTCGAGGTCCCGGAGGCGGGCGTCACCATTGGACGTCATCCCGACAACGTGATCTCGCTTCCGCACGACGAGGCGATGAGTCGCAAGCATTGCGTGGTCGAGCCTGGGCCCACCCTCGGGACGTGGCTGGTTCGTGATCTGCAGTCACGCAATGGCGTGCGCGTGAACGGGGCGCGCGTCGCCGACCAGACGTTGGTGCACGACGACGTGCTCCGCGTGGGGTCAACCGACTTCCGTTTCGTCGACATCGACTCGGTCGCCCCACTCGAGCCCATCGCAGCGGACGACCCGGTGATGGTGGCGCGCAAGCCGGACTTCGATGCTCGGGCGCTCGCCTCCCAGGGCACGATCGACTTCGATCCCGGCTCCATCACGAGCGATACCACGTACGCGCAGCAGCTCGGCCGCATCATCGATGGCGCACCGAACAAGCCGTTCACGGAGCGTGAGATCGCGCTCATGGACTGCAAGGGCACCACGATCCACGGCGCCTCGGCTGCGGGCGTGCGGCGCGCCAAGGACGAGGATTCCGAGAGCATCCGCCTCTTCAAGCTGCTGCTGCTCGCCTGCTTCCGAGCGCGCGCAACCGACTTGCACATGGAGCCCAAGCAGGATCGCTCCGCGATCCGCCTTCGCGTGGACGGCGTCATGGTCCCCGCGTGTGACCTCCACCCTTCTTTGGCCAAGCGCGTGCTCGGGGTGGTCAAGATCCTGTGCGAGATCGACATCACGCAGCGGGGCATCGTGCAGGAGGGCCACTTCGGCGTGATGGTGCTGGGCCGCCGCGTCGACTACCGCGTCAGCCTGACGCCGAGCATGCACGGGCAGAAGCTCGTGCTTCGCGTGCTGGACCAGTCGAACGCCCCGGCACGCCTGAGTGATCTCGGCATGCTGCCGTGGATGTACGGCAAGGTGCGCGATGTGGCGCGGCGTGACAGCGGGATGGTGCTCACGTGCGGGCCGACCGGCAGCGGCAAGACCACCACGACCTACAGCTGCCTGCGCGAGATCGACTTCGAGACGCGCAACGTGATCACGATCGAAGACCCGGTCGAGTACTACCTCGACGGCTGCACCCAGATCCCGATCGACCACACGCAGGGCAACTCCTTCGGGCAGATCCTGCGCAGCGTGCTGCGGCAGGACCCCGACGTCATCTTCGTCGGGGAGATCCGCGATCTCGAGACGGCGAGCGTTGGCCTGCAGGCGGCGACCACGGGTCACTTGGTCTACAGCACGGTCCACTCCAAGGACACCATCGGTGCGGTCTTCCGCCTGCTGGACCTTGGGGCCGAGTCCTATCAGGTGGCGAACGCCATGTCGCTCATCATCGCGCAGCGGTTGGTGCGCGTGCTCTGCCACGATTGCCGCCGGCCGATTGCGCCCACGCCGGCGCAGACGCTGAAGATGGGTGCGCACGTGAAGGGGATGTCCAAGGTCTTCACGCCGGTCGGCTGCCCCGCCTGTCTCCGGACCGGCTACCACGGGCGACGCGCGCTCTTCGAGGTGCTCGAATTCAACGACGCGCTGCGTGACGTGGTGCTGAAGCGACCCACCATCACCGACATGAAGGCCGTGCTTTCGACCGGGCTCTTCACGAGCCTGCAGCAGTTCGGTTGGCAGCTGGTGGCGGCCGGCGAGACGAACGTCGAGGAGATCGAGCGCGTGGCAGGCACGGGATGAGCGACGCGTGTCCGTTCGCGGTCCTGGGCCTTGCGCCGTCGTGGCCGGTCGATGCCGCGGCGGTGCATCGGGCGCGGCTCGGTGCGGCCGCTCGATTCCACCCTGATCGCGCGCGCGATGCGGTGGAGCGCGCTGCCTTCGAGGCTCGCATGGGATCGGCGAATCAGGCTGCGGAACACCTGTTGGATCCCGTCATGGCGGCAGGGGCCATGCTTCGTGCGGCGGGCGCGGATCCCAGCGAGCTGCCGCTGCCGCCGATGGAGCTGATGGAGCTGCTCGAGCGCAGGGAGTGGTTTGAGGGGTGCATCGCCGGCAGTCCGGCTGCGCAGGCCGAGGCGAGCGCGTGGGCGGCGAGCGAGCGAGCATCGCTGGTGGCCGCGTTCGGCACGGCGATGGCTGCTGGGTACGAGACCGGCGCGTGGACCGAGGCCCGGCGCATCGTCGCGCGGCTCCGAGCGCTCGCGCGGATGACGGATGCCGGCAGCGTGCGGCGAGGTTGATCCATGGCCATCGACCCTGCCTACGTCTCGCTGGTCGCTGCGCTGCCGCCCCTGATCGTGGCCAGTGGGCTCTGCAGCGCGAGCGAGACGGTGCTGTTCGGGCTCAGCCAATCCGAACGCATGCACCTCAAGGCAGCGCACCCGCGCATCGCGGGCATCGTCGAGTCGATGCTGGGCGAGCCTGCTGGTTTGCTCGCCACGATCCTGCTGTCGAACATCACGATCAACGGCGCCTACTTCGCCGCGGCGAGCGTGATTGCGCTGCATGAGACCGACCCCGCGTGGCAGGTCGGGATCAGCGTGGGCCTGCTCGTGGCGATCGTGCTTGGTGGCGAGGTCATTCCCAAGATGGCCGCCAATGCCTTCCGCGCGCGTTTGGTGCTGCTACTGGCGCCGGTGCTCTACGCGCTGCACGTCTTTCTGAAGCCTGCTCGATGGGCCATCACGCGGCTCGTGGCCGAACCGGTGGCGCGGCTCACTCGGGCGGACCGTGTGCAGCAGGTCACGGAGAGCGACCTCGATGCGCTGGT
>JAGWXC010000192.1 GCA_018970045.1 Planctomycetota bacterium
GCTCGCGATCGGCGCCAACGCGATCGCGCAGAGCGCCCCGAAGGGCACGAGCCAAGGCAGCGCGCCGCCACTGCCCCCCGCAGGATCATCCGCCTCCAAGACCACGAAGCCAAGCGGGCCCGCGCAAGCGCCGAAACCAACATCAAAGGGCGCGCCCAAGACGGATGCACCAAGCTCGAACCGACCTATAACACCTGCGCAAGCCCCAGCCGAATCAACGAAGTCCGAGAACAAAGCACCGGCAGCCAGGCCAAGTGAGGTCCCCGCCACGCTCGAGCCCAAGGTGACGGCCATCGAGTCCCTCGGCATGACAATGCACCTGCCCAAGGGCACCGTCTTCGCGCGCGACATGCAGAGCGCGACGCCGGCCTTCGTGCTCGACGATCAGCAGGATCCGCCGCGATTCCGGTGCCGGCTGTCGATCCTCGTGCCGAGCGAGCTGGATGCAACGTGTGCATCGCTCGTGACCGATCACCTGCACGCGATGCAGGACCGCGGACAGAAGCCGACCATCCTCGCGAACGAGCTGCTGCCGTGTGGTGATCGTGACGGGCGCCTCTTCTATGCCAGCGTGCCCTTGGATGAATCGACGACCGCGATCACGGGCTGGTACCTGGTGCAGATGGCTCCAAACCAGTTCCTGGTGTGCAGCGTGGTCTCGAGCTCGCTCGACTTTCCGCCAGCGCGAACCACCTTGAAGGACTTCTTCGCCAGCTGGGACTTTGCCGATCGCGACGCGCTTGCCGTGCGGCAGGTCGAACGCTTGAAGGCAGGTTCGGAACTCCTCGAGCGCATTGATCCGGCGATGTTGCGCGCTGCGGCTTCACCCGCGCCGCGGTGGTTCCGCATCCATCGGCTCGATGCCGATGGCCGCCCGGCCGAGATCGGCTACATGACGCTCTCGTCGCGGCCGGGCCTTCGTGGCGAAGTCGACTCCAGCAGGGATCCCCAGCGCTTTGCAGGCATCGATCGCGACGAAGGCTTGCTCACGGAGATCCAGTCGCGCACGGTGCTCAGCATCAAGGATGGCGCGTTCACCGATACTTCGGCGCGATTCTGGACCGCCTGGGACCGACAGAGCGAAAGTTGGTCGGCGATCGCCACCGACCGCATCGGCAAGAAGGCCCGCAGCTTCGCCGAGACCGGGCTTCGTCCGCCGCCAACCGCCGCACAGCCAGTGCCGGTGCTGCACGTGATGACCACGAGCGCGCGCATTCCCGACGGCACGGAACTCGAGTGGGAGCCGGACCCCCGCTACTACCTGTCGCAAGGCGAACTCTGGCACCTGGGCCGATTGCTGCCCCGCGATGGCTCGTTCACCGGCGAGTTCGGCATGGCCGCCTACGACGGGCGTCTGGCGCAACTGCCGATCCGACAGGATCGCTGGACGCGCGATGGCAAGCAGTGGCTGCTCGAATCGCAGCCGGGCCGCGACAAGCCTGTCGAGCGATCGTGGTTCGATGCCAACGGCTTGCTGGTGAAGCGCGTCGAAGCCGACGGCACGACGACCGAACTCTCGACGCAGGATGACATCAAGGCGCGCTGGAAGGCCGCAGGACTCCCGATCCGATGAGCACGCTTGCATCATGCCGATCGCGCGCGCGCGTGGCCGCATGCTCGGCGCTCGCGGCCACGCTGGTGGCTGCGCTGATGGGCTGCACGCCACCGAAAGCGACGTACGCGTTCCGGGCATCGCCGCTTGAAGCGGACCACGCCGTGGCCCTCACCGGCGACGAGATCATGGGCCGCGGTCGACCCCCAGAACAGTGGGTCGACGTGGCGTCGGGGCGTGCGCTCACCGAGCGGTTTCCCGAGGTCGGTGCCATGGAGGTCGACGGCATCGGCGACGAGATCAAGCGCTACAGCCGTGATGACCAGGGCTGCTGGTTCCTCGAATCCGTCGATGCCATCGGCGATCGATCCCGCAGCGAGTTTTCGCCGGCGCTCGGCATGGCGCCCGCCACGCTCGCGCCCGGCGAGATCATGACCGCCGAGGCGCAGATGCTGGTGACCTACCTGAAGAGCGGCGAGGCCCGCACGCAGGGCCCATCGCGGCGCACGCTGGAACACGGCGGCGCCATGCTTGCGGACCTGCCGACCGGTCCGACCGTGGTGCAGCTGGTCAAGGTCCGATTTGAGTCCACGATGACCAGCGCCCAGGCCATCCATGTCTCCGAGCTGTATGTGCTGCCCGGCGTTGGACCTGTGGCCGAACGCACCAGCGATCTGGTGCGGGTGTTTGGCCTTCGTCTGCGCGAATCGAGCCACGAATTCGTCCGAGACCTGCAGGGGACGGCCGTGCGCCGCTGAATCGGCCGCCGATCGCTTCCACGAAACCAAGGCCCGGCCGCTGCGAAGACCACGCCATGCGCTCCACGCCCCGCACCCTCATCGCCATTCCCGTCCACAACGAGGCGGAGCATGTCGACAGCGTGCTGGCTGCCGTGCGGCCATACGGCCTCGATCTCCTGCTGATCGACGACGGCAGCACCGACGACACACCTCGTCTCATCGCGCGCCAGCCGGTGCACTGCATCAGGCATCCCGTCAATCAGGGCTACGGCCAATCGCTGCGCGATGCGTTCGCCTTCGCGGCTGCGCACCGATACGACTGGGTCGTCACGATGGACTGCGACGAACAGCACGAGCCACGGTTCATCCCCGACTTCCTCCGTGCGATCCGTGACGACGATGCCGACATCGTGAGCGGCTCGCGCTATCTCACGGCCGAGGGTGATGACGCGCCCGCGGACCGTCGGCGGATCAATCGGACCATCACCGCGGAACTGAATGCCGCGCTGGGCTGGTCGCTCACGGATTCCTTCTGCGGTTTCAAGGCGCATCGCACGTCATCGATGGCTCGATTGCAGCTCGACGTGACCGGCTACGACTTCCCGCTGCAGTTCTGGGTGCAGGCCGCTGCCTTGGGGCTGCGCGTGCGCGAGATCCCGGTGTCGCGCGTGTACGTGGACCTGAACCGCACCTTCGGCAACGGCCTCGACGATCCTGAGCATCGACTCGCGACCTACCGGGCCACGCTGGCGCGTGAACTCGCACGGATGGAAGAGTTGCGTCGGGCGGATGCGCTGCGACGCCTCGACCAACCCGCGCAGCGGCCTGCAGCGCTTCGGCTTGCCTGAGCCGCGAGCGCACCATGGATCGCGAAACGGATCGCACGGCGGATCGCGCAACTGATCGCACGAACGATCGCGTGACGAATCCTGCGAATCGTCCGCGGTCCGAGCCGAACGGCGCGGGAGGGAGCGACGGTGATGGTCGCGAAGCGATCCCGGGACCGCTCGCCGCAACGCTTGACGAAAGCCGTCGGCAGCTTGGCATTCCCGGCGGTGCGCATGGATTCGGCCATCAGGCGGGCGCCTGGCACATGGGCATCCTCGCCAAGCAAGCGGCGGTGGTGCAGGCCGCGCCAGCCGGAGCGAGCGTGCACGCGATCGTGGATCACGATGCGAACGACGATGCGACGATGGTCCGCGCCCCGATCCTGAACGATGGGCTGGTGGATGGACTGCTGATCCGCTGGGGGCCCGCGGTCGGTGGAGCCGCCACCGGGTGGATGCCCGCCGTGAAGCGGCCAGCGGGACGGGACCGTCTTGGGAGCGCCGCGTGGGCGCTGCCGTGGATCGGTGAACGGCTCCGTGCATGGTTCGATGCGCTTGAGCAGCACGCCGATGCACCAAGCGTGGCGATGCAGGCCGCGATGGCCAACCAACGCGTGCTGGCTGGGCTGGGCGCGCACCCATGCGCCATCACGATCACGACGTCGTCGCTCATGACGACGGCGGCTGGGCAGGTCGTGCTTGACCTCATGCTCCGGGATCCAGGTGCGTGTGCAACCACCTTCAATGCGTCGCTCATGCATGCGCCTCGCGCCGCCGCGCCACTGGCGGAGCGTGGCGACCAGAGCGAACTCCCGCTGTGGCTCATGGGCAAGGCTGGACTGCGCCGGCGAGCCACGGCCTCCAGCGTGCGCGAGGCACGATCGAAGGGCGAGCCGATCCTGCCGCGCGCCTTCGTGGCGAGCGGATTGCTTCGACTGCTGCTCTCGCGGTTCGTGCACGGCATCGGAGGCGGCGCCTACGAGCGCGCCGGCGATGCGTGGTGGGCCACGTGGATCAGCGTGCGGCCGGGCCCCTACTCGATCGCGACGACGACCGAACTGCTGCCGTTGCGGGTCGCACAGGTTCCAAGCGTGGACCTCTTCCGCCGCGCCTGGACGAATCCGGAACTGCTCGATCCCACCGGGCGCGCCGTCGACGAGCGACGCACGCTGCTCGCGGCCATGGAACGCGCGCCACGCGGATCCGCCGCACGGCGCGCTGCGTTCCGAGCCCTT
>JAGWXC010000193.1 GCA_018970045.1 Planctomycetota bacterium
TGGCGTGGCGCCGTGCCGCCGGCGCCCGTCTCGAAGAGCCCGCCGCCGGCCATCAGCGGCACGATCGAGAGCATCTTCGCGCTCGTACCAAGCTCAAGGATCGGGAAGAGGTCCGTCAGGTAGTCACGCAGCACGTTGCCGGTGCAGCTGATCGTGTCGAGGCCCTGGCGAATGCGCTTGAGGCTGAACGCGCACGCCGACTTGGGATCGAGCGTGTGGAACTCCAGCCCCTTCGTGTCGTGCAGCGGCAGGTACGCCTGCACCTTGCGGATGAGCTCGGCATCGTGCGGGCGCTTGGCATCGAGCCAGAAGACCGCCGGCAGGCCGCTCGCGCGGGCGCGCGTGACCGCGAGCTTGACCCAGTCCTTGATCGCGGCGTCCGTCGTCACGCAGGCGCGCCAGATGTCACCGGGCTCGACCGCGTGCTGCATGAGCACCGCGCCCGAGGCATCGACCACGCGCATGGTGCCGGCAGCCTTGAGTTCGAAGGTCTTGTCGTGGCTGCCGTACTCCTCGGCCTTCTGCGCCATGAGACCCACGTTGGGCACGCTGCCCATGGTCTTCGGGTCATACGCGCCATGCGCCTTGCAGTCCTCGAAGACCGCCTCGTACACACCGGCGTAGGCACGGTCCGGGATCACGCACTTGGCGTCCTGCGTCTTGCCCTGCGCATTCCACATGCGGCCGCCTTCGCGGATCATCGCGGGCATGCTTGCGTCGATGATGACGTCGCTCGGCACGTGCAGGTTGGTGATGCCCTTGTCCGAGTCGACCATCGCGATCGCGGGTCCACCATCGAAGACGGCCTTGATGTCGGCCTCGATCGCGGCACGCTCCGCATCCGGCAGCGTGGCGATCTTGGCGACCAGATCGCCGAAGCCGTTGTTCACGTCCACGCCAGCCTTGGCGAGCGCAGCGGCGTGCTTGGCGAAGACCGGCTTGAAGAACGCCTTCACCGCATGGCCGAAGATGATCGGGTCGGAGACCTTCATCATCGTCGCCTTCATGTGGATGCTGAAGAGCGTGCCGTTCGCCCGCGCATCGGCGACCTGCTCATCCAGGAAGCGGATCAGCGCGGCCTTGCTGATGAAGGTGCCGTCGATGATGTCGCCAGCACCGAGCTTGATGCCGTCCTTCATGACCTTGGTCGAGCCATCCGAACCCACGAACTCGATGCGGGCGGTCGTCGCGGCCGGCACCGTCACCGATCGTTCGTTCCCGAAGAAATCACCACCCGACATGCTGGCGACATGCGCCTTGCTGTCGGAGCTCCAGGCGCCCATCTTGTGCGGATTGGCTCGGGCGTAGTCCTTCACGCTGCGCGGTGCGCGGCGATCGCTGTTGCCTTCACGGATCACCGGGTTGACGGCACTGCCCTTGATGCGGTCGTAGCGCGACTTGGCATCCTTCTGGGCATCGGTCGTGGGCTCATCGACGTACTCCGGAAGCGCATAGCCCTGGGACTGCAGCTCCTTGATCGCCGCCTTCATCTGGGGCACGCTCGCCGAGATGTTCGGGAGCTTGATCAGGTTCGCCTCGGGCGTGAGGCAGGTCTTGCCGAGCTCGGCCAGGTCATCGGCCTGGCGCTGCTCCGGTCGCAGGCACTCTGGGAACGCCGCGATGATGCGACCTGCGAGCGAGATGTCCTTCACCACCACCTTCAAGCCGGCCTTCTGCGCGAAGGTCGTGACGATGGGCAGGAACGAGTAGGTCGCCAGCATGGGCGCTTCGTCGGTGTAGGTCCAGATGATGGTGTTGGCGTTCATGGGTGGTCCTTCCTGCGGCGCGATCTGCGCCGGGCGCGAAAGTGTACGCGAAGGGTGCGCCGCCCTCGGGCGCACGAACGCCCGAGGAATCAAGCGGATTCGGCGCTTCTGGGCGGCTGCATCGACTCCACGCATCGGCGCGTCAAGTAGCTGCACCGCTCGTACATGCTCGTGGCGTAGAGGATTCCCGCCTGATGGTGCGCCTCGCCGAGCAAGCCGCGCGCCGCCTGCAGTCGGATCCCCTCCATCTGCTCGCTGCGATCAGCCGTCATGGCCAGGACCAGTTCCGCTTCAAGCGAATCGTAGCTCTCCATCGCATCCTGCAGCGTGTGGAGCATGGCGTCGGCGGCTTCGATCAACTGGCCCGCGAGCGCGCGAGCGCCGGATCCGGCAGGCAAGCCTGCGGCGGCGCCCGCCAAGTCACGCGAGGAATGCAGGAGCTCCGCGATCGCCTGCTGCCGAGCGCCCAGCATCCGGAGTCGATCCAGTGCCGCAGCATCCATGGCTCTGCCGGCCAGCCCGGCGAGGTAGGACGAGATCTCCTCGCCAAGCCGTTCGAGCGACTCACCGAGCCGAGTTGCATCCAGCGATGGCACGACCCGTGCATCCATACGGACGCCGCCCAGAACCCCCGGCATCGCCGCAACCAAGCGGCGCTGCTCGCGCTCCACGAGTTCCATCGCCACGTCAGGTGTGTCGAGCGCACCATCACTCAGAAAGACTGGCTTGGCGAGTGAATCCTCGCGACGCTCCGGAGCAAGGCGCTCCAGCATCGGCAGAGCTCGCTCGGAGAGCATCGCGCCGATGAGTGGGCACAGCAGCATCTGCGCCGTATAGCCAGCCGCCAGCGCCGTCTCGAGCTTCATGCCGGCGCCACGCAAGAGATCCATCAGGGACGGCACCCAATCGAGCGATGCGGCACCCAGCCACACGCCAAGCAGCACCGAGGCGATCGCATTGATGATCGCCTGCCACAGCGCGATGCGGCGCGCCTCGCCGTGCAGGCCGCCTCCGAGTAGCAGCACCGTGAGCCCAATCCCAACCCCCGTCCCGTGGATCACCATGAGCGCGTGCTCAGGCTGCAGGAGCCCCTTGCCGCACAGCGCGATCAGGATCACCACGATGCCACTCGAACTCTGGATCAAGAGGCGGAGCGCCGCACCAAGCACGAAGCACAGCGGGATCCACGACTGCAGCACGGCCGTGAGCGCCGCGAACCACTCCGCTCCCTGGATCGGCGAGGCAGCACGCTTGATCTCGACCAGGCCGAAAAGGAGCAGCCCCACCCCGAGCAAGGCGTGCAGTCCTGCCTTGAACGGCTGCACCCGCGACGATCGCAGCGACAATCCCACGAGCCCGATGAGCCAGAGCGTCGCCAGTTCGAGGTTGACCGCAGCGAGATAGGCCAGCAGCGCCGTGCCGGGATTGGCCCACGCGACGACAGACAAGGCGCGCCGTGCCGGCAGCAGGCCCGCCGTGACCAGTCCTGCCAAAACGAACGACACGGCGGTCGCGCTCTGGCTCACCGCACCGAAGGTCACGCCGAGCAACGCGGCGCGGAATGGACTCGCGACGGCCGCGGCGGCACGCGCGCGCATCGAGCGCGACGCCAAGCCGCGCAGGCTGTCCTTGATCGCGTCGAGTCCGATGAAGAAGAACGCCAGCCCCGCGAGCAGGAACGGGAGCCAGCCAAATCCGTCCATGGCGATCAGCCGACGAGCAGCGCGTCGCGCGCGACGTCAACGCTTGGATGAAGCTTGATGAGTGCGGTCAGGCCCGCGATCCGCAGGAGCTGCTCGACCGATGGCTGCGGAGCGCAAACCCCGACCGTTCCGCCCGACGGCTTCACGGCCTTGACCGCACTGATGAACACGCGCAGCCCGGCGCTGGAGACGAACGAGAGTTCGGACGCCTCGATCAAGAGATGCCGACGCTCGCTTGAAAGCAGCGGCAGGATCATGGACTCGGCCTGCGCCTGCGATCCCTCGTCGAGCGATCCGAGCAGCCGAACGATGACCACGGGGCCATCTGACTCGATCCGGACCGTCAGGACATCGCGGGCAGAGGCCATCGCCGAAGGATACTCCGTGGTACGCGCCCTTGACCGACTGTTCACATCTCGCAAAGACGGGCCCGGCCCGATCGCACGGACGAAGCCACACGCCCGAATTACGATCCCATCATGACCCGACTCGCCACGATGCTTGTGTCCGCCCTCGCGCTCCTGGTCGCCCTGCCCGCGTGCTCAGGCCTGGACAAGGCTGACCAGATCCGCGCCCGCGACGAGAAGCTGCCGGTGATCATCACGGCCGCCAACATCAGCGTGCCCAACGCGATCGACGGGGTCACGTTCCTGGTGTCCTGGGCGAACACGTCGAGCAAGACGATCAAGTACGTGAAGTTCGAGGCCCAGCCGTACAACGCCGTCGGCGACCCGGTGCGCTGCGACGTGCGCAAGGCAGGCCGCCGCGAGTTCACGTGCACGGGGCCCTTCAACCCGGGCTATCCCGACGGCAGCATCTTCGACGGCTT
>JAGWXC010000194.1 GCA_018970045.1 Planctomycetota bacterium
GGGCGTTGCTCGAGTCGCTCGCCGAGCCGCTCCTGGAGCGTACGGCGGCGTGCTGCCGTCGGGCGCTCGCCGATGCGGGATCGCCCACGATCGATCGCGTGGTGCTGGTGGGCGGAAGCACGCGCGTACCGGCCGTGCGCGCGCTGGCTGGCCGACTGTTCGGGGTCGAGCCGTACACGGCGCTCGATCCTGACGTGGTCGTGGCCCTCGGCGCGGCGCTGCAGGCCCAGGTGCTTTCAGGCGGGCGCACTGACCTGCTGCTCATGGACGTCGTCCCGCTGTCGCTCGGGATCGAGACCGCCGGCGGTGCGGTCGCCAAGATGATCGTGCGCAACAGCGCCATGCCTGCGCGGGCGACCGAGATGTTCTCGACCGGCGTCGACGGCCAGACGGCCGTCAAGGTGCATGTGGTGCAGGGCGAGCGGGAGCTCGTGAAGGATTGCCGCAGCCTCGCCACGTTCGAGCTCCGTGGACTGCCGCCGATGCCGGCGGGCATCCCCCAGGTGCAGGTCGACTTCATGGTCGATGCGAACGGCGTCCTGGCCGTGCATGCCGTCGAGCGCCGCAGCGGCCGGCGCGCGCAGGTGCAGGTGGTGCCGGCCTACGGGCTCACCGCTGAGGAGGTCGACCGCATGGAAGCCGACTCGCTCGCCCACGCGCGCGAGGACATGCACGCGCACCGCGTGATCGACTTGGTGGTGAACGCCCGGCTCGACATCACGTGGATCGAAGACGCCCGCACGCGTGCGGGTGCGTTGCTTGATGCGGCCTACCTCGAAGAGCTCGAAGGTCACCTCACGCGGCTCAAGGGCTTCATCGCGCTCGCCGAGCGCTCGCCCGGCCAGGTCGATGCCGATGCGTTCCACCACGCCAAGGATGCGCTCGACCGAGCGAGCATGCGCCTGCACGAAGCCGCGATCGTGCAGAGCCTGCAGTCGATGGATCGCGGTTCGAAGGGAGCGGTGCAGCCATGAAGGTCGCGGTGATCCTGCCGGCAGCGGGCAAGAGCGTTCGATTCGGCCTGGGCGACAAGCTCGGCCAGGACCTTGGGGGCCGCCCGGTGCTCCTGCGCAGCGTCGAGGCATTCGCCAAGCGCGATGATGTGGCCGCGGTGATCGTGGCGGCGCCTGCCGACGGGCTTGACGAGTTCCGCGATCGCTACGGCGTGCAGCTGGCCTTCCATGGCGTGAAGATCGTGGCGGGGGGCCGCGAGCGCTGGGAGAGCGTGCGCAACGCGCTGGCGCTGGTGCCCGACGAGTGCACCCATGTGGCGGTGCACGATGCGGCGCGGCCGCTCGTCAACCAGGAGCTGATCGACCGGGTGTTCGCGGCTGCTGGCGTGGCGAGCGCTGCGATTCCCGGCGAGCCGGTGTCGGCCACGCTCAAGCGCGTGACGGACGAGACCTTTGAGGCGAGTGCCGACGATGCGATCGTGGATTCGATCCTTGGCGGCGGCGACGGTGAGCCCATCGGCGACGGCGTGAAGGGCCGCCGCGTGGTGGAGACCGTCTCGCGCGAGCGCATGATGGCGATCCAGACGCCGCAAGTCTTCGAGCGCTCGCTCTTCGAGCGTGCTTACGCGCAGCAGGGGCTCGACGGCGCGACCGACGATGCCTCGCTGGTTGAGCGCCTCGGCGAGCCGGTGCTCGTGGTGCAGGGGGACCCTCGTAACATCAAGATCACGACCCAGGCTGACCTCGCGCTTGCGAAGCTCATGCTGGGCGCACGACTCCCGGGGGATCGCCCCGCGTTCGGCTTCTGAAGCAAGCAAGGACCTGACTCCCATGACTCCCACCAAGACCGGCATCGACCTGCTCCACGATCCAGCCCTCAACAAGTCGACGGCCTACACCGAGGCCGAGCGCGCGGCGCTGGGGCTGATCGGCCTCGTGCCGGACACGACCGAATCCGAGGACCTGCAGCTCAAGCGCGTGATGCTGCAGCTCTCGCACAAGTCGACCGACCTCGAGCGGTACATCTACCTCGTCAACCTGCTCGATCACGACGAGACGCTCTTCTATCGCACGCTCATGTCCGATCCGGCGAGGTTCCTGCCGATCGTCTATGACCCGACCATCGGCGAGGCGTGCCTGAAGTTCGGGCACATCTTCCGTGGTCCCCGGGGGATGTACCTGTCGATCAAGCGCCGCGGCCACGTGAAAGAGGTGCTGCGCAACTGGCCCGTCAAGGATGTGCGCTTCATCTGCGTGACCAATGGCGGCCGAATCCTGGGGCTGGGCGACCTTGGCGCCAACGGCATGGGCATCCCCATCGGCAAGCTGCAGCTCTACACGGCTGCGGCGGCCGTTCCGCCACAGGTGCTCATGCCGATGTACCTGGATGCCGGCACGAACAACGAGCAGCTGCTCGCCGACCCGCTCTACCTCGGGCTGCGCGAACGGCGGCCGTCGACCGAGGACCTGTACTCCTTCGTGGACGAGTTCGTCGATGCGGTTCAGGAGGTCTTCCCCGGCTGCTGCATCCACTTCGAAGACTGGACCGGCGCCGATGCGGTGCACCTGCTGGAGCGCTACCGCGACCGTGCGTGCGTCTACAACGATGACATCCAGGGCACGGCGGGCATCACGCTTGCCGGCATGATCAATGCCGTCAAGGTCAAGGGCACCAAGCTGAAGGACGAGCGGTACCTGTTCCTCGGCGCGGGCTCGGCCGGCATCGGGCTGGCCAACCTGCTCTGCTCGGCCCTCGTCCAGGAAGGCATGACGCTCGAGGACGCCCGCTCGCGCGTGCACATGTTCGACGTCAACGGCCTGCTCGAACCCTCGCGCACGGACCTCTTCGACTTCCAGCGCGTGTACGCCCACCCGCATGCTCCCACGCGCGACTTCGTCGCGGCGATCGAGAGCATCAAGCCCACGACGATCATCGGCGTGAGCACGGTCGGCGGAGCCTTCAATCAGAAGGTCGTCGAAGCCATGTCGCGCATCAACGATCGCCCGGTGATCCTGGCGCTTTCGAACCCGACCTCATGCGCCGAGTGCACCTCCGAGCAGGCGTACACCTGGTCCAAGGGCAAGGCGCTCTATGCGGCTGGCGTGCCGATGGGGCCGGTGCAGTACGCAGGCAAGACCTTCGTGCCGGGTCAGGCCAACAACTTCTACATCTTCCCGGCGGTGGGTCTTGCGGTCTACGCCACCAAGGCCCGGCGCGTGCCCGATGCGATGTTCATCGAAGCGGCGAAGGGCGTGGCCGACCAGGTCACTCCCGAGATGATGGCGCAGGGCATGCTCTATCCGCCGCAGTCGAACATCCTCGAGGCGGAGATCGTGACGGCCGTGCGGGTGGCGAAGTTGGTCTTCGACCTTGGCCTGGCCAGTGTCGAGCGCCCGAAGGACATGGAGGCCTTCATCCGCTCGAACCTCTACACGCCCTCGTATGCGAAGCTTGCCTGAGGCAGTGCCCAAGTCGTGCTGCTGTCCGGAGCGGTCCGTGGCCCGGCGTTCCGCCTGCTTGGGCCTGTGCGCTGCCTTAGCGACGGCGCTCACGCCGGCCCGTCCGGCAGCGGCCGATGATGCTGCCACGACATCGGCTGATGATCAGGCTCGCGCGGCGGCGTCGGAGCGCTTCAAGTCGGGCTACCTGCTCGGCGACTGGGGGGGGTTGCGCACTGATCTCTGGGCGGCGGGCTTCGAGCCGACGCTGCTGCTCATCACCGATCCGTACGGCAACCCCACGGGCGGGCTCAAGCAAGGCTTCGACACCTACAGCTTGCTGTGCGCCGATCTGGGCATCGACACCACGCGGGCTGCAGGATGGCAGGGCGGCCGCGTCGATGTGGGGTGGTCGTGGAACTTCGGCAACCAGCTTTCGCAGGACGTGGTCGGAAACGTCTTTCCGATCCAGTCGGCGGACGTCGCCCCACCGGGCACCCGGCTCACCAACCTGAGCTTCACGCAGGACCTGCTCGACGGTGCGGTGAGCGTGCGCGCGGGGCGATTCTCGATCGATGCTCTGTACGGGCAGGAGTTCGCAGGCTCGAACTACTTCCGCGCCTTCACGTCGGTGGCGTTCAACGCGATCCCGTTCTCGCTCTTCTACAACGCACCCGGGCCCTTCGGCTATCCCGCGACCACGTGGGGTGCGCGCGTGAAGGTGCTGCCGAGCGATGCGCTCTGCCTGATGGGCGGGGTCTTCAATGCCGATCCCGAAGTCGATGAGGCCGACGAGCATGGCCTTGATTTCTCCCTCAAGGGTCCGGCGCTGGCGATCGCGGAGATCGGACTTCGCTCGAACCAATCG
>JAGWXC010000195.1 GCA_018970045.1 Planctomycetota bacterium
GCTCCTGGCGAGCGTGGCGGCCTCTGCAGCCGCCGACTGGATTCCGTTCGATCGCCTGCCCAACGCCGACAAGGTCCAGAAGGCCCGCCAGCAGTGGGGCAACCCGCGGGGTGCCACGCCCGAGGAGATCCGTTGGACCGCAAGCACCGCCGACATGCTTCGGGATGGCGCGTGGAGTGCGATCGATCGATCCACCGGCAAGCGCGAGACGATCCGGGACAAGGACGTGCCCGAGTCGGCCGTGCGTGGCGGCCGGTCGGCGGCGAACGATGGTCCCGGCGTGGCGCGTGGGCGCCAGCGCACCAGCGAGCCATCGCCCGATGGCGAGCGCGTGGCGATCCACGAAGGGGGCCATGTGTTCATCACGCGCGGCGCGCAGCGCGACCGCATCACGCCGGATGCGCCTGCGGGCGTGAAGTTCGGCATCGCGAGCTGGGTCTATGGCGAGGAACTCGATCAGAAGTCCGCGATGTGGTGGCATCCGCAGTCCTCGGCGCTGGCGTACTACTCGTTCGACGAGTCGAAGGTGCCCGAGTTCCTGCTCTCGACCGAACTGACCAAGCAGCGACCGGCGCTCGACCGTGAGCGCTATCCCAAGCCCGGCGATCCGAATCCGATCGCGGGGCTCTCCATCTACAGCATCGTCACCGGGCGCACGACGCAGGTGAAGGTGGGCGACGCCGACCAGTACGTCTACGGCGTGCAGTGGACCCCCGACGGCAAGGAGCTGCTCTTCCATCGGCTCAACCGTCTGCAGAACCGACTCGAGCTCTGCGTGGCCGACCCGGCCACCGGCGACGTGCGCGTGGTGCTGGTCGAAGAGCAGCGCTGCTACCAGAACCACCTGCCGAAGCTGCGGTTCCTGGCCAAGGAGCCGCGGAGCTTTCTCTGGGAATCCGAGCGCACCGGCTACGCGCACTTCGAACGGCGCTCGCTCGATGGCGGCGAGCCGGTCGTCCTGACCAAGGGTGAGTTCGCCATGCGCGAGATCCACTGGATCGACGAGGATGCCGGCGTGCTGTGGTGCATCGGCTACAGCGGCAAGGTCGGCATCAACCCGCACCTGTGGCGCGTGGCGCTCGATGGTTCGGGCGGCAACGAGGTGACCACCTCCGACATGCACTGGAGCTCGTTCAGCGTCGCCCCGGACGGCGGCCATGTCATCGCGGTCGAGCAGTCCATCGACAGTGCGCCGCGCACCGTGCTCGTGGCCAAGGATGGCACTCGCGTGGCCGTGGTGGCCGAGCGCAAGGGCGATGCGATCGCCGAGAAGGGCTGGCCGCGCCCCGAGCTCCTGCAGCTCAAGGCTGCCGACGGCACGACCATGCTCTACGGCACGCTGCACAAGCCCAAGGACTGGAAGGAGGGCACTCGGTTGCCGGCGGTCGTGCAGGTGTACGGTGGCCCGTTCTTCCGCACCGTCGAGAACACCTACGACCCGGTCGAACCGCTCTGCGAGTTCGGGGTGCTGGTGGTGAAGGTCGACAATCGCGGCACGCCGGGCCGCGGCAAGGCGTTCGAGGATGCCACCTACCTCAACCTGGGCATCGCCGACATGGATGACCAGGCCGCCGCGATCCGCCAGCTCGTGGGCCGCGGCCTGGTGGACCGCGAGCGCGTGGGGATCACCGGGTTCTCCTACGGCGGCACCATGAGCGCGTTGGCGCTCCTGCGCTATCCCGATGACTTTGCGGTGGCGGTGGCCGGCGGCGCGGTCACGGACTGGAACAACTACGACTCGATCTACACCGAGCGCTACCTGCGCACGCCTGCCGAGAATCCCAAGGGGTACGAGCAGTCGAGCTGCGTGCGCCTCGCCGGCAACCTCAAGGGGAACCTGCTGATCGTCCACGGGATGGTGGATGACAACGTCCACCCCGCCAACGCCTGGCAGCTTGCCGATGCGCTCCAGTCCAAGGGCAAGCCGTTCGACATGATGCTCTTCCCCAACAGCGGCCACGGCATCTGGAGCCCGTCGTACGAATCGGTCACGTGGAGCCATCTGCTGCGCGGCCTGGGGCTCGCGAACTGATGCAGCCGGCGCCTGAGCGCCGATGATGCACGCCATGGCGCGAGCGCTCCCACCAGATCGAAGCCACGTCGGAACCGAGCAGCGGCACCCGGGCTCCATGGAGTTCGATGCCCTGTCGGTCGAGCAATGCATCGAGGTGCTTGCGGGCGACCAGCAGCGGGCGATCGACGCGGTGCTCGCCGCGGCGCCCGCGATCGCAGCGTTCGTGAGCGATCTGATCCCGCGCATGCTGGCAGGGGGGCGCCTCCTGTACGCAGGCGCGGGGACCAGCGGCCGCCTCGGCGTGCTCGATGCGAGCGAGTGCCCGCCGACCTTCCGCTCGCGGCCCGACCAGATCATCGGCGTCATCGCTGGTGGCGACTCGGCGCTGCGCACCTCGAGCGAGCGCATGGAGGATGACCCGCGCGGCATCGCTGCCGAGTTCGATCGGCTGGCGATCGGTACCCATGACGCGGTGGTTGGCATCGCGGCTGGCGGCACGACGCCGTATCCGCGTGGCGCCGTGACCTTGGCCAAACAGCGCGGTGCCCTCACGGCGTTCCTGTCGTGCGCGCCGTGCACGGCACCCGAGGGCTGCGATCATCTCTTGCTCGTCGACACGGGGCCGGAGGTCATCACGGGGTCCACGCGTCTCAAGGCCGGGACGGCGACGAAACTCGCACTCAACTGCATCACGACCACGCTCTTCACCAAGCTCGGCAAGGTGCACGGCAATCTGATGGTCGACCTGGCTGCCACCAACGACAAGCTCGTCGACCGCGCGGTGCGGATCATGCGCACGCTGCATCCTGAGCTCTCGCGCGAGCAGGGGGCTGCGTTGCTCGAGGCTGCGGGCGGCAGCCTGAAGGTGGCGCTGGTGATGCACGCGCGCGGGCTTCACCGCAGCGAGGCCGAGGCACGGCTCGATGCAGCGCGCGGCGTCTTGCGCGCGGCGATCGACCGCTAGGCATCACCCTCCGCGGGGCAGCGCGATCGAGGCCTGCCTGCAGCCAGCGCATCGTGGTGGCGCAGAACGTTGGCGCGTCATGCCGTTCGATGACAGGGACACAGTCCCCAAAAACAGTCCCCACAAAGCGACGGACCCCGCGTTCATCACGCGGGGTCCGGTCGGTTCGCTTGCTCACAGGCGTTGCCGCCTGGCATCATCCTGCCGCCGCGCAAGCACGGTGGCGGGAGAGTGCCTTCATCAGACGATGTGCTGCGTGAAGGTCTTCAGCGCGCGCACGCGCACCTTGCGCGAAGCGGGCTTCGACTTGGTGATGTACTCCTTGCCGGTCAGCGGGTTGATCTTCTTCTCGCCGCCGCGCTTGGCCGGAGTGGTCTTGGCGACCATCTTGAAGCCGAGGAACTTGAAGGTGCCGCAGCCCTTCTTGCCGAGGTCAGCGACCATGACCTGGGTCAGGGTGTCGAACACGCCGACGACCTGCTTGCGGGTCAGGCCGGTCGCGGTCACGCACTCGGCGATGACCTGCGACTTGCTGCGGGGGCTGCTGGCGGGGGTAGCCTTGTAGGCCTTCTTCTTGGTGGCGGTAGCCATTTCTCAATCCGTTTCTGGCCCGTTTATGGGGCCCTGAGTGCGAACCGGGCGTCGTCCAAATCTCCGCTCCGGGATAATCCCTAGGATAATCGTCGGAATCGTGCACTTCAAGGGGTGCAACGCCTCAAAACCGCGGGAATCCCGAAGTTTTTGCGCGCAGCCAGCCATGTCCAACCAAGGTCCCCCGGCGGTCGCCAGCCATCGTCACGGGCGAACGGTCTCGCGGCCAACGCTCGCGTACACGAAGCCCGCTTCAGTCACCTGCGCCGAGCGGTACAGGTTGCGCCCGTCAAAGATGGTGCGGCCCTTCATGCGCTGCGCCATTGCGGCGAAGTCCGGGCTGCGGAAGTCGTTCCATTCCGTGCAAATCACCAGTGCATCGGCGCCGTCGAGGGCGTGATACATGTCGCTCGCGGCTTCGGCCTGCGGGAACTCCTTCGCCATGTTCTCCATGGCGACCGGATCGAACGCGCGCACCACGGCGCCGGCCGCGACCGCGCGTTCCATCAGGGCGATCGACGGTGCCTCGCGGATGTCATCGGTGCGGGGCTTGAACGCCACGCCCCAGAAGGCCAGGCGCTTGCCCTTCACGCCGCCGAGTTCCTGCTCGATCTTGCCCCAGAAGTGGGAGCGCTGGTCCTGGTTCACTTCGTGCACCGAGGCGTTGAGCTTGCAGTCGAA
>JAGWXC010000196.1 GCA_018970045.1 Planctomycetota bacterium
CACCACGAACTCATGGCGCGCTGGCGCTGCATCGAGTGCAGGCTGCCGATGGTCCGCGTGGCCAACACCGGCGAATCATCCTGGATCGACTCGTGTGGCCGCGTGGTCGAACGACTGGCACCGCAGTCGGCCGGCACGCTCACGGCCACCCCACAACTCGATGGTCGCGACACGCTCGTCATGGCAGCGGGGGATATCCTCCCGGCCATGAGCCTCGTCTTGATGTGCGTACTGGCGGTCCCTGTGCAACGTCGCTGGCTTGGACTGGCTGTCGCCATCGTGCTCATCAGCCTCGCGGGGTGCAGTGGTGGCGCCGAGGAATCGAGTGCAGTCTCCGGGGCTTGGAGCACGCGATCGCTCAGTGTCACGCCCGACCCCACCATGCCGAGCACCGTCCAGGCGGCACAGCCCGCCTTCACGGCACCCGAAGGCACGAGCGTGCGTGACGCGGCGCTCGTGATCCTCACGTCGGCGTGCACGGCCGAGTATCCGCAGTTCCGTGCCAATGCCGTCGAGGCGCTGGTCCTCGATCAAGCCACGTTGACCAAGCAGGTTGGCGCGCTGCTCGCCGATCCCAATCCCGCGGTGCGCTTCTCCGCCTGCATGGCTGTCGGACGAGCGCGATTGGCACTCTTCGCTCCCGCGGTGAAGCCGCTCCTGCAGGACCAGAATCTCGCGGTTCGGGCAGGCGCGATCTTTGCGCTGCAGCGGCTCGGCCAGCATCCCGACCAGTCCCCGCTCGCTGGCATGGCGGGTGCCAAGGACCTGACGATCCGCGGCATCGCGATCTTCGTCCTCGGTGAACTCGGCAACACCAGCGCAGTGCCCGTGCTCCGTGATGCGCTGCAGCGCCCAACCGACAACACCAATCCCATGCGGGCGCGCATCGTCGATCTGCAGACTGCCGAGGCGCTCGCCAAGCTCGGTGACCGGTCGCAGCTCGATCCCGTACGCGCTGCGCTGCTTGCACCGGGGGAGCAGGCCGAACTGATGTGTCTGGGGGCGCAGATCCTGGGCAACGTCAAGGACCAATCCTCCGAGGCGATGCTGCTGGGCATCGTTGCCGCACGCGGCCGAACCGAGCGGCCCGCGGAGGTTCGCCTGCTGGCGGGGGAGGCCGCCATCAAGATGGGATCGGCGCGAACGCCCGAAATCCTCGCCATGGCCCGCATGCTCCTCACGAGCCGCATGCCCATGGTCCGGGCGCAGGCCGCCACCACGCTGGGCACTGGTGGACTGCCTGCCGATGTCGCCTCGATCGCGCCCTTGCTCCGTGATCCCAACGCACTGGTGCAGCTGTCGGCGGCGCAAGCGATCCTGCGCTGCACGCCCCAAGATTCGACTTCTGGGACCGTCGCAACCGATTGACACGATGCCGCGCGGTGGCGTACCCTCGCGCGGTTCCCCGGCAGCCTCGCTGCCCTGTTCGCCCCACGCACCCACAGAGACGCCCCCGTGCACATCCTTTCCAAAGTGTTCGTCGTCCTCGTCGCGCTGCTCTCGGTGGCCCTCGTGCCGCTGGTCGTGACCCAGAGCGCCAACCAGGCCACGTACAAGGCCCAGGCCGAGTCGGTGAAGTCGGAACTGGCTTCGGTGAATGCCTCGCTGCAGACCGCGCAGGCCGCGGCGGCTCGCCTTGAAACCGACCTCCAGGTCCGGATCAAGGAACTCGAGGGTGAACGCTCGGCCATGCAGTCCGAACTCGCCGACAAGGTCGCGCGCGTGCGCACGCTCGAGACCGAAGTCGCCAACGCCCAGGTCGCCCAGGCCAAGTTCCAGGCCGGCCTTGACCTCCTGTCGTCGAGCGACAAGGAAAAGGTCGAGCTCGTCAAGAAGCTGACCGACCAGCTCACCGACGCCCGCACCAAGGAAGTCCAAGCCCGCAGCGAACTGGTCGCCGCCGAAGGCGAACTCGCCTCGCTGACCAGCAAGTACGAGAACGCCGTCCAGGCCCGTCGCGACCTCGAGGAAGAGGTTCAGAAGCTGATGGAAGTCAAGAGCCAGGCTGATGCCCGCGCGGCCGCACCTGCCGCTCCGGCCGGTCCAGCCGCCGCCCTCGGTGCCGCTGGCGAGACCGAGCGCGTTGCCGCTGATCGCAACCTGGTCGCCCGCATCATCGATGTCCGCCGGACCGACGAGGCGATCTACGCCGAGATCGACGCCGGCTCCTCGAGCGGTGTCCGCCAGGGCTGGACCCTGATGATCGGTGACGGCGCCACGTTCGTGGGGGACCTTCGCATCATCCGGGTGGATGTGAACCGCGCCGTCGGCATCGTCGAGCTCGAGGATGCCTCGGGTCGCGGCGAAGTCCGTTCCGGTCAGCGCGCCGTGGCGCGCAAGGGGGAGTGAAGCCATGGCATCTCCCAAGGCCACCCGTCCCGCCAGTCTGAACGTCTACACCGCACTGATGGCGGCCGCCGCGCTTGCATTGCTTGCAGGCGCCGTTATCATCGCGATGCGCAATCAGGAGACCTCAGGCTCGTACATGCTTGGGCTCTGACCGCCACGGCTGGCGGTAGCGAAAGCGCAGCACCGATGCACGACGGCGTGCATCGCATTCAAGGAGGAAGACATGCTGCTCGAGAAATTTCTTGGCCTGTTCAGCGTCGACATGGGGATCGACCTCGGTACCTGCAACACGCTCGTGTGCGTCAAGGGCCAGGGGATCGTCCTGAATGAACCATCCGTCGTGGCCGTTCGCAAGGGCACCAACAAGGTGCTCAATGATGGTCGCGCCGTGGGCTTCGCCGCGAAGGAAATGCTCGGCAAGACGCCGGGCACCATCTCCGCGATCCGTCCGCTGAAGGAAGGCGTCATCAGCGACTTCGAGATCACCGAGGCGATGCTCGCGTACTTCATCCGCAAGGTGAACGGTCCGAACCGGTTCTTCGGTCCGCGCGTCGTCATCTCGATTCCTTCAGGCATCACGGCCGTCGAGAAGCGTGCCGTGCTCGACAGCGCCGAGCGCGCGGGCGCACGCCGCGTCTACCTCGTCGAGGAACCCATGGCTGCGGGCATCGGTGCGGGTCTTCCCATCGGCGACCCGACCGCCAGCATGATCGTCGACATCGGTGGCGGCACGACCGACGTGGCCATCATGAGCCTTGCCGACATCGCGCACTGCGTCAGCGTCCGTGTGGCCGGCGATGACTTCGATGAGGCGATCGTCGACCACATGCGCAACGTCCACGGGCTCATCATCGGTGAGCAGTCCGCCGAGCGCGTGAAGATCGAGATCGGCTCCGCCGGTCCGCTCGCCCAGGAACTCGAAATGGAAGTCCGCGGCCGCGACACGGTCACGGGCATGCCGCGCAAGGCGACCATCAACAGCGTCGAGATCCGCCAGGCGCTCACGCCGCCGGTCAGCGCGATCATCAAGGCCTGCAAGGACACGCTTGAACAGGCAGCACCGGAACTCGCGGCCGACCTCGTGAACAACGGCATCGTGCTCGCCGGCGGTGGTGCGCTCCTGCGCAACATCGATCGCGTGATCAGCCAGGCCACCGGCCTGGAGACGCGGGTCGCCAATGATCCGCTGACCTGCGTTGCGCAGGGCACCAGCATCTACCTCGAGAACCTCGAGGCCTACAAGGACACGCTCGAGAGCGACGTCGTCGACTTCTGATCGTTGGGCGTGCGTCGGTGCCGCATCCATCGGTGCGGCCCGGCGCTCCCCGGCTCGCTCCGTCCGGCTTGGCCTGATCTCGGATGGGAGGCTCGGTGAGGATCGCTGATCGCCCCTTCGCCATCGTGGCGCTTCTCGTGCTGATCGTGTCGGTGCTTCCGACGCGCATCGCAGGTGGGGTGCTCGTCGATGTGTCTGGGGTCGTGACGGCGATCCTGAATCCGCCGGCCCATGTGCTGCAGCTCGTCCGGGAGTGGCTTCGGCCGCCGCAGCACGTGCGGGGGGCCGAGGATCCGGTCATGCGTGAATTGGTTCGCGAACGCGATACGTATCGCAGTCAATGGCACGCTGCGCGCCAGGAAGTGCTCGAGCTTGAGCGCAAGCTTGACCAGGCGGGCGCGATCCGCCGAGCCGATCCGTCGGGTGCGTGGCGGCTCGTGGATGCAGCCGTGGGCATGTCCGCACCAGGGTCGGGCCAGGGCGTCCTGCAGCTCATGATCGGCACCGCCCTCGGCATTGCACCCGGTGACGTCGCGATCGTGCGGGGCGACCTGCTTGCAGGGCGCATCGGGCCTTCCCCCGATCGCCTCACGTCAACGCTCGTCCCGATCGGTCATCC
>JAGWXC010000197.1 GCA_018970045.1 Planctomycetota bacterium
AAGGCACAGCTGGCCCGGGCTGGACCAATCACGCTTCATCAACACAGCGAGGCGCCCAGTGGGGCGCCTCGCTGCACGTTGGGTCGATCTTCTCGCGACTGGTCAGTTGATGTTGACCTGCACCCAACCGGTCCAGGCCGACGAGCCAGTCGCATTGAAGGACTGGATGGCGTAGCGCCAGCGCCCCGAACCGGGGGCGTTGGTGACCTGGGTCACGTTGGCGCCCGTGGTCGCGATCACGGTCTCGTTGACCCACGTCCCGCCGACACGCTGCTGACGCTTGACGCGGAAGCCCGTTTCGTTGGACGACGTGTCGGTCCACCGTACCGTGACGGTGGTGCCGGACAGCGTTGCCGTGGGGCTGGTCGGTGCCGACGGCACGGTGCCACCAGCCGCGACCGTGATGCTGACGGTTGCCGTGCCCTGCAGCGAACCCGAGTCGGTGGCGCGCGCCGTGATGGTGTGCGTACCGGCCACCAGGTCGGTGCGGGTGAACGAGGCACCCGTGCCAATCGTGCCCTGCAGGCTCGACGACCAGGTCATGCCAGCGCTCAGGCTGCCATCCTGCGTATCGGTGGCCGTGCCGGTAAACGTGATCGGCGTGCCGGTCGTGAACGACGCCCCAGCCGTGGGCGAGCTGATCGCCACGGTCGGCGCGGTGTTCGTGCCGCCACCGCCGCCGCTGCCGGCGATGGCCGCGGCGACGTCCAGCACGCCACCGGTCACGCATCGACCCGAGAGGCTAGAGACCGGTCGCACCGTCGACAGGATCCGGCTGCGGACCTGTGCATACGTGAAGGTGGGATTGGCTGCAGTGACCAGGGCCGCCGCGCCGGCGACGTGCGGGCACGCCATCGAGGTCCCGTTCAGGTACGAGTAGCCGGTGCCATAGGTCGACAGGATGGTGACGCCGGGAGCGCCGATGTCGACGGTCGTGGCGCCGTAGTTCGAAAACGACGCGCGGCCATCGTTGTTGTCGGTCGCGGCGACATTGATGATGTTGTCGAGGTTGTAGGCGCCCGGGTAGGACGGCGACGTGTCGCTGTTCACGCCACTGTTGCCGGCCGCCGCCACGAACAAGTGATTGCCGGCCTTGCCCGCGTTGATCGCGTCATAGAGCGCCTGCGAGAAGCCGCCGCCCCCCCATGAGTTGTTCGAGACGCGCACGCGTTTGGCGTTGGCGTACTGAACGGACAGGATGGCGTCGGAGGTCAGGCCGCCGTTCGCGCCGATGAAGCGCAGTGCCATGAGCTTGCAGTTCCACATCACGCCCGCCACGCCGACGCCGTTGTTGCCGACCGCACCCACGGTGCCCGCGGTGTGCGTGCCGTGCCCGGTTCCGGTGGGGTCGCTGTCGCGCTGGTAGAAGTCGTAGCCCCAGGTGTCATCGACATAACCGTTGCCTTCGTTGTCGATGCCATCGCCGGCGATCTCACCGGGGTTCGACCAGATGTTGGCCGCCAGATCGGGGTGGGTGCGGCTGGTGCCGTCGTCGATGATGGCCACCACGAACGATGGACTGCCCGTGAAGGAATCCCAGGCAAGGTGGGCGCGCGAGTCCGCACCCGAGACACCCGGGTCGCCATTGACGGTCTGGCCCGTGTTGCGCATGCCCCACAGGTTGCCGAAGTTCGGATCGTTCGGCACGCCCGAGGTCTTGCACACCCAGTCCGGCTCCGCGTAGCGCACGCACTTGGCCTGGTTCAGGGCTGCGATGGCGCGATCGACCGGCACACCGATCTCGAGGTGCACGAGGCCGGGCACAAGGTCATAGACCTCCAGCACCCGACCATCGACCATGGCGATGGCACGCTCGATCGCCGCCGGATCGGCCGCGATGTCGAAGCGAACGAGCACGCTGAAGGGATCGAACTTGATGTCAGCGCCCTGCTCGAGCAGCTGCTTGGCCGGTGACAGCGGCGCAGGGGCGACCTGCGCGAACGCCGGCGTCGAGCCGACCGCGAGCACACTGGTGATGGAAGCGAGGAACGTCCC
Source organism: Planctomycetota bacterium (assembly GCA_018970045.1). Lineage (GTDB taxonomy): Bacteria > Planctomycetota > Phycisphaerae > Phycisphaerales > SM1A02 > SYIB01. Next base: position 1,996 of record JAGWXC010000197.1, read on the forward strand.
GACGAGGCCACGGATCGATGCCATGCTCTGTCTCCTTCTTGGATATGAGGTCGTGCCTGTCGCGCGCACGGCTCGGCGACGCCACGATGCTAGAGCGGCGGCCAGCCGGACACCATCGCCGGCACGCAAAAACCAGGCTCGGGACGGCTCACGGCGCTGGCTCCAGCACCACCGTTCGTGCCGCCTGGCCGGGCAGGAGCGGCGTCGGTTCACCTGATCGCCACGCCTGGTGCAGGCTGCGGTAGTGCGGGGACCTCGGATCGCCCGACTGGCCGCCAGGCGTCTCGAGGATGCCGTCGATTTCGCGGCCCGGGCTCACGATGTAGCGCGCGCTGGCCGCCGCTCGGGGGGTCTGCACGCGCACGGCACGGCCATGCCCCGGCTGCGGGCCGTCATCGAGCGTGACGGTCGGCTTCATGAACGGCGGCACCGCATCGACCAGCGGACTCGCGTACTTGGCCCGGTTGCGTTCGCCCCACGGCTCGACGCCTGGCTCCTTTGACGCAGCCTCGGCCAGCGCCGCTCGCAGGAAGTCGTTCCAGTCTTGGTACCCCGACGGGAGCCAATTCACCGGCTTCGTCTCGAGCACGCGCAGCCACGGTTCGTCGTGCACGGCACGGATTTCGAGCCCCGGCAGCGGCTGGCCAGCCTTGGCGCGCATCCACGCCACCAGCATCGCGGCGAAGCGACGCTCGATCGAACGCTGGAATGCCGACAGCAGCGCTAGCGCGGGCTGATCGGCATCGGCGCGACCGTTCCACCCAGCGATCAACGCGCGTTGGGCGACCGAGGCCGAATCGGTTGCGCCCTCGAGGGCTGCCAGCGCCATGGCGCGGTAGGGCTCAAGGCCGACGAGCTCCGTATCCAGCTGCACCTCAAGCATGCGTGACTCGTCCAATGGACCGTCCCCAGCGAGCAACGCATGGATCCGATGCGCCCGCTCCGGATTCGCCCAGTAGTGGCCCAGCACCGCGCACTGCTCGATCGGCACGGTGCGATGGTTCGCCGTCACGATCACGCCTGATGGTGGATCGATGGACCGTGGGCGCAGCGACGGATCGATCGGGCCCTGCCAAGGATCACCATCGATCGAGGGGCGCCACGGACGACGCGGATCATGCCCGCGCCGATCGGGGATCCAGCCCGTGACGACCCACGCGATGTCGCCGGCGCGATCGGCCAGCATCGCATTCTGGCTCGGGCCGTACCAGCGCGACAGCAGCTCCACCGCCTCACGGACGGACTTCACCGTGGCCATGTCGAGGATCTCGAAGTTGATCGCGTCGGGTCGTGCGCCGATCCAGAGCGTGACGAACGGGCGCGTGGTGCCATCGGCGCATCGCATCTCACCCGTCACCGTTCCCCAGCGCGTGGTGCGCTGCACGATGCGCTCGGGATCCTTGCCGCGCACGAGCACCGTGTGCTCCACGTTGCCGAAGGCCTCGCTGCCACCGCCCGGAAGCAGGTAGCGATTTGGATCCTTCGGATCGACATCGATCAGCGCGATGTCCTCGAAGTCGCCCGTCGTATTCGTGAAGCCGGCCGCGACGTGACCGTTGCCGCCGATCACGATGCCGGGGACACCCGGAATCGACAGACCGGTCCATTCGACGCCCGGCCATTCAAGCCGGCAGCGGTACCAGAGGATCGGTGCTGTGATCATCAGGTGAGGATCGTTGGCCAGGATCGCGCGGCCATCCTTGGTGCGCGAACCGCCGACGACCCAACCATTGCTGCCGGCAAGCGCCGCGCGCTCATCCCAGAATTCATGCAGCGCATCGGTCCAGCCATGCATGGAGACCGGCGTGCTCGGCGCGCCTGCCTGCTTGCGCTTGGGCTTCGTGCCGCTGCGGTTGTCCTTGGCGGGCGATCCGTCCTTGGCAGGCTTCGGCGCCGGCTCGATCGCGGCGCGATCCACGCTGCGAAGATCGATCGACTCGGGCCCCGGGATCGGCGGCAGCGTGGGCGGCGTCGCCTCCGCCAGCACGGGGCAGTCCATGCGCGAGAGCGGCGATCCGATGAACTCGCAGACGGGGCCCGGCAGGCGCTCGAGCGCCTCGGCGTAGATGGCATCCGCGCGACCGGTCCGTGCGAGCGCATGGAACATCGAGAGATACACGAGCGCGCAATCCTCGGCTTTCCAGGGCGCCGGCGTGATGCCCAGCAGCATGTGCTCGAGCGGGAGCGCGGGCAGCGCCTCGATGCCGGCATTCACGCCCTG
>JAGWXC010000198.1 GCA_018970045.1 Planctomycetota bacterium
CAGGTCCTGCCGGCTGCGGCGTGCACGGGCCTGCGCACCCATCACGCGCGCCAGGAAATCGCTCTCACGGCCCGAAGCCTTCAGCGTCTCCATGGCCTGCAGGCCGACGGCGACGATGCCCGCCTGACGCCCCGACTCCTGCTCGGCCATGCGCGATTGATCGCGCATCGTGCGGGCCGATCGCGCGATGATGAACGCGATCACAGCCGCCACGAGCACCGACAGCAGCGCAAGCCGCAGGTCGATCGAGACCATCGCCACCAGATAGAGCACACCGGTCGCCGCCCCCGCGACCGCCGGGAAGAGCTTGGCCCCCAGCAACTGGCTCAACCGCTCGATGCCACCAAGCCGAGAGACCATCTCGCCGGGCAGTCGATGCGAGTAGAAGTCGACCGGGAGCCGGAGCGCGTGCTCCATGAACCGCGCACTGCTCGTCATGCACATGCGGCGCTCAAGCCGAATGAGCACCGCAGCCTGGACCGTGGAGAGCACCGCCTTGGCAAGCACCGCCATGAGGGCGAAGCCGACGATCGGCATGATCCAGCTCGACTGCCCCCGCGCAAGCACCCCATCGACGAAGACCGACCCGAGCACGGGGACCGCGATCCCCGGAACGGACATGAGCACGCCCGCGATGAGCGCCACGATGATCGCCGGCGCCGAGCCGCGCAGGCTCGCGCGCAGCGCCGGCCACGGCGACGATGGCTGGCCCGACGGCGCGAACCCCTGGGCAGGCTTGATCTCGATGCAGACGCCGGTGAAGTCGCGGCGGAAGTCTTCCGTCGAGACCTTGCGGCGGCCGAGCGCGGGGTCCATGAGGTGCCACGACGAGCCGTCGAACCCTTCCAGCACCAGGAAATGGTTGAAGCCCCAGTGCAGGATGGCCGGCATGGCGACCCCGGCGAGCTCATCGAGCTCGGCACTGAGTCCATCGGACTCCATCCCGTAGTGGCGCGCGGCCTCGGCGATCTGCAGCGCATTGCTCCCATCGCGGCTCACGCCACAGGAGCGACGGAGTTCTTCAAGCGTGCGGTGGCAGCCGTGGTGGGCCAGCACGGCCGTGAGCGCCGCGGCACCGCATTCGGCCGCTTCCATCTGCAAGACCACGGGCACGTGCACCGGCGCGATGCGCTCGAGCGCAGGAGCGGCAACCGGCGTGGCGACCTCGGCCCCCATTCATCGAGCTCCGCTGCCGGCCTTGGCGTCGTCGGCGAAGAGCGTGGGCAGGAGCAGCTGCACCGGCGACTTCTCGTCGATCACGACACGGACTTCGCACGGGGTGAAGAGCTTGAGATCGTCATCCTCGGGCATCACCCCGCCCTGCCATCGCAGACGGCCTTCCGCCGACTCGAACATGATCGACGCGAAGAGCGTGGCACCAAGCTGCTTCTGGATCTCCTGAGCGAGGGTGGGATCGCCGGCCAGTTCGGTGACGGTCTCGAGCGACGTGAGCCGCTCATCCACCGTGTCCACCCGGCCCACGAGCACACCATGCTGGTCTTCCTCGACCGTCGAGACCGCGACGTAGGCCACCTGCCCCACATCGACGCGCTTGCCTTCGCTCAGCGAGAAGAACGCCACGCACCCCACGGCCCTTCCCTGCGCATCGTGCTTGATGAGCGCCGGCCCCGTGACCGTGATCGGGATCGAGGCGAAGAACGCCCAGCCGATCAGGATGCCGGCGAGGAGGAAGACCGAGGAAATCAGGAGGACATGGCGCGGCGTGACCAGCGGTGCGATGGCATTCAACTGGTCGGGCGAGGCTGCGGTCTCGATCGCGCCTTCACGGAAGATCTTCTCGTCGGACCCCATTGGAGTGATCGTACCGGAGGACTCACCACGAGTCGGGGTGCACGATGAACGGGTTGGTCGTGCGCTCGCGCCCGATCGTCGTGGCCGGTCCGTGGCCGGCATGCACCGCGGTCGCATCGGGCCACTCCATCAGCCGGGCAAGGGACGCGCGCATGGCCGCGGCATCGCTCGTGGGAAAGTCGACGCGCCCGATCGATCCGGCGAAGAGCGTGTCGCCCACGATGGCCACGCCGGCGGCAGGACACCGGAAGGAGCATCCGCCGGGTGAGTGACCGGGCAGGTGCTGCACCTCGAACTCGAGGCCGCCTCGCCGCAACCGCTGGCCTTCCGCGAGTTCACCCGTCGGCGCGGCGACGGACACCGGGCGCTCCCCCCACTCCGACAGGTTCAACGCCGGCTCGCCGAACCAGTCGCGCTCGCTCGGGTGCGCCAGCCGGGGCAGATCGCCGAACGCGGCCAGCACCTCGGGCAACCCAGCGATGTGGTCGACGTGCGCGTGGGTGAACAGGATCGCGTCCGGCACCAGGCCTTCGGCACGGATGCGCTCGATCAGGCGCGCGGGCCGCTCGCCCGGATCGATGATCCAGCACCCCTTCGACGCGTCGTCGACATCCCAGACCACGTAGGCGTTGGTCTGGTAGGCACCCAAGGGCATTCCGATCACGCGCAGCGTCGCCATGCGGCGACGATAACGGCTACGCTCCCGCCACGCCCTGCACCATGCCCGGTTGCACCACCATGCTCCTCCGCTGCCTGCTTGCCGTCGCGCTCCTGCCGCTCGCCGCGTGCGATTCGATGATGAGCGACTTCGACATGCTGGGCAAGTCCTTCAGCCCTCCGACGCCGCAGGAGGCTGCCGCGTGGGCCGTTGATCCGAGCGACCCCGAAGCGCAGCGCCGCGGGCTGGTGCTGCTGGGCACCGCGACCTTCGGGGGCGAACCGACCTACATCGAGCTCTACCGGATCTACGTGACGGAGTCGCGCGACCCGCTCGTGAAGGCCGCAGCGATCGAGAGCCTCTGCCGATTCGCGCAGCCGACCGAGGCCAAGCTCATCGCGCTGCAGCTCAAGGATGCTGCCGTGCCCGTGCGCCTTGCCGCGGCGCGCGGCCTGCAGCGGCTTCACAACCGCGAGGTCGTCGATCAGCTCTGGACCCGGCTGCTTGAAGAGACCGAAGAGACCGACGTGCGCACCGAACTGGCCATCGCGCTCGGCCAGTATCCGGAAGACAGCGTCGTGCAGGCGCTGATCGCTGCGCTCGACCAGCCTGAACTGTGCGTGAATCTGGCGGCATCGCAGAGCCTGTGGCTGATCACGGGCCGCGACTTCGGCACGGACCGCACCAGGTGGCTGGAGTGGTATGCCCTGCAGCCGGTGGCCGGTCGCTTCCGCGCCGAGAACGCGTACACGTACCCGACCTATCGGCGCGACTTCGAACTGTGGGACTGGATGATCTTCTGGGATCAACCGCGGTTCGAGGTCCCCGGCGCGCCGATCGGCCTGGCCGCTGCCGCGCGACCGACCTACGCCGAACCGGCGACCGCGCCGATCGCCGCGCCCGCTGCGAATCCCGCGCCCTGATCGCAGCGAAGCCAGCGCGCCGTGACCACGCCCACGCCAGAACGCGATCGAGGGATCGATCCCACGACCGTGGTCTCGCCCGAGGACCCGATGAGCCCGGTCTCGGCCATGATCGAGGCCGAGGCACCGCTTGATGACGAGGGCACGATCCGCAGCGGCAAGCTTGCGGGGCTCTCGATCAATCGCGCGATCTGGGTGCTCTCGTGGCCGGTGCTGCTGCAGCAGGTCATGGCGGCGTGCGTTGGCCTGGTCGACAAGATGGTCGCCGGCAGCCTGCCCGACGGCGTTGCCACGCCGGCCCTCGATGGCATCGGGATCGGCGCGTACGTGGGGTGGTTCATCGGCATCGCGCTCATGGGCTCGGGCGTCGGTGCGCAAGCGATCATCGCGCGCGCGATGGGCGCGGGCAATCCCGGCGAGGCGCAGGTCGTGGCCGGACGCGGGCTCGCGCTCGGCCTGGCGTGGGGCTCGATCGTCGGCGTCGTGCTGTGGTTCGCGGTGGTGCCGCTGGCCGAGCTGTGCGAGCTCCACGGACGCAGCGCGGAGTTCTGCATCCAGTACACGCGCATCAACGCCGTCGCCATGCCCTTCCTGTCGGTGATGAGCATCGGCTCGATGATCCTGCACGGCGCGGGCGAGACGACCAAGCCCTCGGTCATCTCGGCCTGGGTCAACATCGTCAACGTGGTGCTGAGCATCCTGCTGTCGGGCGTGGAGATGCGGCTGGGCAGCGTGCGGCTGCCGAACCTGCTGGGGATCGATGCCACCGAGTGGGGCGTCGCCGGGATCGCCGTCGGGACGGTGATCGG
>JAGWXC010000009.1 GCA_018970045.1 Planctomycetota bacterium
CCAGTACCAGTGGTTCTGCAACGTCCGCGATGCGGGCCTGGCACTCACGTGCCTCGAATCCGCCGCGAAGGCCGGCCTGCCGGACTTCGGACAGTGGGCCGCCAAGAGCGTCTTCGGCGCCGTGAACCTGGCGCAGAACGCCAAGCCCAACAAGAAGCTCTGGTTGCGCGCCAAGGATGCCTTCGCCGGCGTCGAGGCGTGGGAGCAGGCACTGGCGTGCGGCGAGGCCGCCGTGGCCATGGATGCCAGCGACGGTGCGCTGCAGGCCGAGCTTCGGCAGCTCCAGGCTGCGCTCGCGATCAAGCGCGGCGGCTACAACGAGAACCTCGGCAAGGAAGGCGCGTTCCTCACCCGCGTGAAGGATGCCGACAAGCAGGCCGAGCTCCAGGCCGCCGACAGCCTCTCGGGCTCGGGCGGCAAGGACCAGCTCCAGATGGAGGTGGCCAAGCGCGAGTTCGACGAGAAGCCCCAGTCTCCGGAAGCCGTGCTGAAGTACGCGCAACTGCTGCGCCGCACCGGCACGCCCGAGGGCGAAGCGCTCGCGATTGAGGTCTACACCACCGGCTTCAAGAACATCGGCGAGTACCGCTTCAAGATGGAAGCGGACAACATCCGCATCCTTCGCGCGCGCCGCAAGCTCGAAGCCATCAAGGCCGCGGCCGATGCCGGCGATGCCAAGGCCGCGGCGCAGCACGCCGCGGGGCTGAAGCAGGTGCAGGAGTTCGAGGCCGCGTGCTTCGCCGAGCGCGCCTCGAAGTACCCGACCGACCGCGGCGTCAAGTACGACCTCGGCCGCCTGCTCTTCGAACTCGGCCGCTACGAGGACGCCATGAAGAGCCTGCAGGAAGCCAAGGACGAGGGCAAGTACCGCGTCATCGCGGCCCACCTGCTCGGCCGATGCTTCGTGCAGGAAGGCTGGCACGGCGAGGCCGTCGGCGAGTTCAAGGAAGCGCTCGCCGCGCTCGACGTCACCACGGGTGACCGCGAAATGGACATCCGCTACGACCTCATGGTCACGCTCATCGAGCTGGCCAAGGCCGAGAAGAGCATCCAGCACGCGAAGGATGCGCAGGAGCTCTGCTCGGCGATCCTCCGCAAGGACATCGGCTTCCGCGACATCCGCGCGCGCCGCAAGGAGACGGACGAACTCGTCCGCCAACTCTCCTGAGCCGACGATGGCCGCGCCGCGCATCGCCGCCGTCATTCCTGCACGCTTCGCGAGCACCCGTTTCCCGGGCAAGCCGCTCGCCGACCGCACGGGCCGCCCGCTGATCCAGCACGTGATCGAGCAGGCTCGCACGTGCCCGAGCCTGTCGCGCATCATCGTCGCCACCGACCATGACGGCATCGCCGCCGCCGCGCGGGCCTGCGGCGCCGAGGTCGCGATGACCCGCGCCGACCATCCCAACGGCACGAGCCGCATCGCGGAGGTGGCCGAGGGGCTCGATGCGGAGATCATCGTGAACATCCAGGGCGATGAGCCGCAGCTCGAGCCCGAGCTGATCGAACGCACCACGGCTGCCCTGCTCGCCGATCCCGGCGCCCCGATGGCGACCCTCGTCTCGCCCTTCGCGCCGGGCGAGGACCCGGGCAATCCCAACGTCGTCAAGTGCGTGGTCGGCGTGAATCGCCGGGCGCTCTACTTCAGCCGGAGCCTCGTGCCCTTCGTGCGCTCGCAGCCGGGCGTCGCGCCGTGGAAGCACGTCGGCCTCTACGTGTACCGCCGGGCGTTCCTGCCGGTCTTCGTCTCGCTGCCGCCGTCGCCGCTGGAACTCTGCGAAAGCCTCGAGCAGCTGCGTGCGCTTGAGCATGGCCACGCGATCGCCGTGGCGTTCGGCACGACGGCGTTCCAGGGCATTGACACGCCCGAGCAGTACGAGGCCTTCGTGGCGCATTGGCGCGCCACGCACGGCTGAGCCTCAGCCGATCTCCTTGAGCCAGCCCTTGGCGGCCTCGCGCATCGATGGGCGGCGATCGCTGCCGGCCATGCGCTCGAGCCGCTCGCGTGCCTGCGTCAGCTTCAGACGGGCGCACTGGCTCGCGGCAGAGCGGGCCGCGCGCTCCTCGTGGTCATCGATCATGGCCACGAGTTCGGCGATGACCGCATCGCGATCGGCCTGCTGCTCGGCTGGCGGCAGATTCGCCGCCAGCGCACGGATCGCGGTCGGCCGCATGCGATCGAGGTTGCCCAGCGCGGCGAACCTTCGGATCGCCGGCAGGGCCGCGGGCACCGGGACATCGGCCAGTGCATCGAGGGCCGCCGTGCGCACCTTCTCGCCGCTGGACTCGATCGCCAGCGCATCGACGAGCACTTGCCGGGCCGCATCGGCCTGGTCGCCCCAGCGCTCCTTCATGGCCACGAGCGCACCGATCGCGGCAGCCTTGCACGCAGGGCTGCCGTCGTTGCGGACCACGTCCATCGCGTGCACGATGGCGGCAGGATCGGTGTCTTGGGGCAGGCGCTCGATCACGGCACGGCGCACGCGGGGATCGCTCGCCGCCCGGGCTGCGTCGGCATTCGCCGGCACGCCCCGGAACTCCGCGAGCACAAGCATCGCGACCTCACGTGAGGCTGGCGATCCCAGCGCGAAGAGCGCCTCGACCGCATCTTGGCGCTCGGTCCAGCGTCGTGAAGGATCTCGCACGATGACCTCGAGGGCCTTCGCCACGCCCGGCTCATCGCGCGAACCGAGCGCCTGGATCGCCTGGCGCCGGCACGCCGAGTTCGGCCCCTTCATGGCCTGCTCGAGCCACCACGCGGTGGGCATCTCGATGGTGGCGGTCTTCAGCACGGCCACGCGCGGATCGACCGCGACGAGGATCGGCGGTCCGTCGAGCTCCCACGAGCGGGTCGCCGTCTTCTCACGGGTCTCGATGGCGAACATGCGCTCGCTGCCCGCGGTCCGGACGAGCACCGGCAGCGTGAAGCGGAACGCAGGTCGCTTCTCGTCGATCGTCTGCACCTGCTCGACGGTGACGGTGAGCGTGCGCGTGGCGCCATCCCATGCCGGGACCACCTTCAGCTCAGGCGTGCCGGGGCGCATGCACCATTGGTCGAAGAACCACTCGAGCGAGAGCCCGCTCGCTTCCTCAAGGCACTTGCGGAAGTCATCGGTCTCGACCGTCTGGAGCCCGAAGCGCTTCATGTACGACTGCACGCCTGCGAAGAAGACGCGATCGCCCAGCATCTCACGCAGCATGTGGAGGATGCTCGCTCCCTTGGGATACGGATTCGCCAGTCGCGAGAACGTCTCCCCCGGGTCGCGCCAGCACTTGGAGCACATCGCCTCGTGTGGCACGTCCACCCGATCGCGCCGCGCCACGCGCGCGTTGTCGAGCACCTCATCGAAGTAGCCATCGACGCCATCGCGACGCTCGAACCACAGGTTCTCGCAATAGGTCGCCCAGCCCTCGTTCAGCCAGAGGTGGTCCCAGCTCGTGCAGGTGATGTAGTCCCCCGTCCACTGGTGCCCGAGCTCATGGGCGATCAGGCCGTCGTAATCGCTGTCCTTCGCGGCGGCCTCGCTCAGCCAGGCGCCGGGAAGCAGGCTGGTCACGCTGGTGTTCTCCATGCCGCCGGCACCGAAGTTGCGCACGATGAGCTGGTCGTAGCGCGCCCACGGGTACGGCGTGCCGAAGCGGCCAGCGAGCACCTCGATCATCTCGTCGGTGCGGTCGTAGGTGCGATGCACCTCGTCCGCGTGGCCCGGCAGCGCCCACACCTGCATGGGAACGCCCGACAGCGGATTCGGAAGCGGCGTGCGCTCGAAGGTGCCGGCCACCAGGCTCACCAGGTACGACACGTGCGGCTTGTCCTGGAGCCAGTGCCAGGTCTCGCGGCCGTTGGCCACGGCATGCGACACGAGCTTGCCGTTGCCGCTCGCGCTCACCCCGGCCGGCACGTCGATCACGAGCTCGGTCGTCATGCGCTCGTTGGGGAAGTCATGGCACGGGAACCAGAATCGATTCGATTCAGGCTGGCCCTGTGTGTGGACTTCCGCGGGGTACGACGACGGATCCGAGCCGGCGGGCGTGAAGGTCATGCCATCGATCGGATCCGTGCACGAGTACGTGGTGACCAGCGTGGTCCATGCATCGCCGAGCGGTGCAGCGAAGTGCAGGAAGAGCGACGAACCATCATGCGACCACTCGACGGGCTTGCCCTCACCGTCGACGACCGAGGCGATCGCCAGCCCGGGAGCATCGAGGCGAAGGCCGCGCACCGGCACGCCGATCGGACGCACGGTCATGGTCTGCTTGGCCGTGAAGGCGCGGTCCTCCAGCCGCTCGAACCGGAGTTCGAGCTTCATGTGCCCGTAGTCCACCAGGCGATCGGGCGCGTACACGCGCAGGTCGCGGCCGGTCGTCACGTCCACCTCGGGCATCGGGGCCGGCGGCTGCCGACGCTGAACCGGGCTGATGGCGATGGTGGCCGAGCACAGGACGAGGGCGATGAGCTGCATGGGCGAAGGGTATCCCTGCTCCCGAAATCGCTGCGACGACCGCTTGTTTCAGTGGGGCCCACTGCTGTACGCTTGGTTATGCCCCCTACCGACAACCAGCCCGCCCAAGATGGCGCCGACTGCGGCTTCCTGAGCCAGTTCGGTGCCTCGAGCGAGGCCAGCACAGAGCACTACTCACCCGCGCCTGCCGGCTATCAGCGCGGCGTCACCAAGTTCGTCGTGGTGATCGGCACGGTGATGAGCGGACTGGGCAAGGGCATCTTCAGTTCATCGCTCGCCAAGCTGATCCAGGACAAGGGCCTCACGGTCGCCCCGATCAAGATGGAGGGCTACCTCAACATCGACAGCGGCACGCTGAACCCCTATCGGCACGGCGAAGTGTTCGTACTCGATGACGGTCTCGAGACCGACATGGATCTGGGCACCTACGAGCGCCTGCTCGACCAGAACCTCTCGCGCAAGAACTTCGTCACGGCCGGCCAGATCTACACGCGCATCCTCGAGCGCGAGCGCCGCGGCGGCTACCTCGGCCGCGACGTGCAGATGATCCCTCACGTGACCGGCGAAGTGAAGATGAAGCTGCGCGAGCTGGCCATGAGCGGCCCGCGCGGGAAGCAGCTCGACGTGGTCTTCGTCGAAGTCGGCGGCACCGCCGGCGATTACGAGAACGGCTTCTACATCGAGGCGCTTCGCGAGCTCGCCTTCGAGGAAGGCCCCGGCAGCACGTGCTTCGTCGCCCTGACCTACATCCTCGAGCCGACGATTCTCGGGGAGCAGAAGTCCAAGGCGGCGCAGCTGGGCATCAAGCGGCTCATGGAAGCCGGGGTGCAGCCCAACATCGTCGCCTGCCGCGCCAAGAATCCCGTCACCGACAAGGTGATGGAGAAGATCGCGATGTTCAGCAACGTGCCGCTCAAGCGCATCTTCTCGATGCACGACCGCACGTCCATCTACTCGATCCCCGACGCCATGCGCCAGGCGGGCCTCGACCGCGAGATCCTCTCGATCCTCTCGCTGCACGACCGCGTCGAGCCGGCCCGCGAGGACCGCGCGCGCGCATCGTGGAACACCTTCACGACCAAGCTGCAGGCCGAGCGCCAGCATGCCGTCACCATCGGCATCGCCGGCAAGTACTCGTCGCTGCGCGATGCCTACGCAAGCATCGAGAAGGCGCTCGAGCATTGCAGCATCGAGCTTGGCGCGAAGATGGACGTGCGCTGGCTCGAGACCAGCGACATCGCCTCGTCGTCGGATGCTGCGAAGACCTTCGACGGCGTCGATGGGATCATCGTTCCCGGCGGCTTCGGCAGCCGTGGCGTCCAAGGCAAGATCCTGTCCGTGCAGTGGGCACGCGAATCGAAGACGCCGTTCCTGGGCATCTGCCTCGGGTTCCAGGTCGCCGTGATCGAGTACGCACGCAACGTGCTCGGCATGGCCGATGCCGACAGCACCGAGTTCAGTTCAGCTACCAAGCATCCGGTGATCAGCGAGCTGCCCGACCAGAAGCGGCTTGAAGGCATCGTCGGCGGCACCATGCGTCTCGGCGCCCAGGACGTGCAACTCACCGCTGGCAGCCTCGCGAGCTTCCTCTTCGGCAACGCCACCAGCATCCGCGAGCGTTTCCGCCATCGCTACGAGGTCGATCCCTCGTTCATCACCCAGCTCACGGCGGGCGGCCTGGTCTTCAGCGGCCGGCATCCCACGCAGCCGATCATGCAGGTGCTTGAGCTGCCCATCTCGGCGCACCCCTACTTCATCGGTGGCCAGTTCCACCCCGAACTGACCAGCCGCCCGGTGCGGCCACAACCGATGTTCATGGGCCTTGTGGCCGCGTCCATCGCACGCAAGAGCCCCGAGTTCGCAGGCACGGCGCTCGGGCGGCGGTGGCTGCGCAGCGCTTCGGCCGCCACGGCCGGCGCCGGCGCCTGAACACCGGAGTTCCGCGTCGGTTGCAGGAGTCGGCCCATGGCCCCTACACTCCTCGACCCTTCGCCGATGTAGCTCAGCTGGTTAGAGCGTTGGATTCATAACCCGAAGGTCGGCGGTTCGAGTCCGCCCATCGGCATTGCCTTCACCCCCGTCACTCCCGGGCAGCCTCAGCGCCCCAAGCGCAGCACGAGTACGAGCAGCGCCAGCAGGCTCGTGACGATCCACAGGATCACGGACGCCCGGAAGAGCCGCCCACGGTGCATCCACATCGTGACCTCCGCAAGAACGCCCGATGCGCGATTTGAACGCGCGACCTCCAGTTTAGGAAACCGGTGCTCTATCCAGCTGAGCTAATCGGGCAGGATGACTGACTGGCGGAGCGCGATCGCGCCCGCCCCGGATCACTGATCCTTGTACCTGCCGCCGGAGCCACCGTCGGCCTTCGACTGCGCGAAGTAGAGCACGCACCAGAAGGCGAGGAACGAGACCCACGCGAGATTGGCAAGGAGGACAGGAATCATCGGGTTCCTTTGGTTGATTCGGCATCATACTCCGATGCCCGCCAGAGCGGCACGGACCACGTGCGGCCGGCCTCCCACGTCCCGTGATCCACCAGCATGGCGAAGGAATCCGCGACGCACCAGAGGCCCACGTTGCGGATCACGACCCGGTCACGGATCGCCGCGGGGACATGGATGGCCGGCGGAGCCTCAGGAGCCCGGTCCGACAGCGCCCGGACCTCGAACCAGGGCTCGCCGTCACGCCACACCAGACCACCCTCCCACCAGCGCGCGCCGTCGGCTGGCGCCATGCGACGAGCCGGATCGCCCACGAGGAGGAAGGCATCACGGTCCCAGAGTGCCCCCATGCGGCGCTGACGCGCCTCGCCATCCTCATCCGACATCCACGTGGCGCAGGCGGCCTCAAAGTCCCTCCGCGCGCTGCGATCAAAGGCATCGACGACCCGGTGCACGTCATCCGGATGACTCCGCTGCATCCGCGCGAGCAGCTCGGTGCGCGACCAGTGCACGGCGTCGGCGAGTGACCACCGACCGGGCTCATCCATGAACCAGCGCGCGCACCCCCAGCCCGCCCGGCCATCCCAGGTCACGCTCACGTAGCCCGCGAGCTGGTCAACGCCACCGGCATCGAGCAGCGCCATGGCCAGGCAGTCCTCATCACGCAGATGCGCCATCAGGCAGTTGCCCGCGGCGAGCATGGCCTTGCTGCGCGCGCTCCGGATCGGGGTCGCGATGCCATCGAGATCCCGCACCCAGAGTTCGCCCCGACGTGGCACCATGCGCCCGCTCGGGTACGAGTAGCCGAGGAGCCACCGCATCTCGTTGCTGCGACCGCTGGTGAAGACGAAGTCCGCCCAGTCCGCGGACCACTCCCGCGCAAGGGCACCGCTCTGCTCGGCACCACGAGCCTCGACGATCCACGCGCCGTGGTCGCGGCGATGCACCTCGCCCTGCACGCCTTCGCTGAACCACGTGGCGCGTGCGAAGACGGTCTCCGGGAGCGGGGTCGTGCCGAGGGCCGACGTGAGGACCACGGGTTCCGTTCGCTGCGCGATTCGCATGGCCACGTCGGGCGAAGGTCCCGTCACGATGCCCCACAGGGCGTCTTCGAAGGGATCATCATCGATGGCACGGAACGCGCGCTGCCATGCAGCGGACTGCGCGCGTCCAGCCTCGCCGGGCATCGCCACCACGATGGCATGATCGACGCCGCCGACGCCGACGGTGCTCGCGAGGTGCGATGGACCACACGTCGCAAGTCGCCATCCGCGCGCCGCTGCTGCCGCGCGGGCCACGGCTCCCCACCCTGCATCATCGAGGCACGCCTGACTCGCGAGCACGATGCCGCGCGAGGCGGGCGAAGCGACCTCCTTGATGACGGATTGGAGCGCCGCCGGGCTCGCCGGCGACGATGTCGGTGCCCGCGCAGGTTGCTGCATGCAGCATGCGACGGCAAGGATGGTGGCGGCCACGTCCACGCGTACGATCCTACGGCGATGGACCAGTGGATCCTCCTGAACGACGTGCTGTTGGCGATCGGAGCGCTGCTGCTGCTCGCCGCAGGCATTTTCGCCCAGCGCGCCTGGCGTGGCCGGCTCGTGAACTGGAGCCCGTGCTGCCGGGCCTGCCGCTTCGATCTGCGCGGCCACGCAGGCAGTTCATGTCCGGAGTGCGGCGCGGATCTGGGTCGAGCAGGTGCGGTGACCGAGGGCCTGCGCCAGCATCGAGCCGGGCTGATGACCGGCGCTGGCGCACTCGCCGTGGTGGCTGGGGCGCTGCTCGTGTCGTCGCGGCTGAGCCTGCCCGCGCACGCGTGGGCGTGGTGGCTGGCCAATCGCCCCGTCTGGGCGATGGAGGGCGTGCTGCGCGATCAGGACCAGCTCGCGTGGCAATCGATCGAGGGTCGCGATCGCGCCGGCACGCTTTCGGAGGCCGATCTTCGCTTCGTGCTCGCCATGGCGATGGAGCTTCCGACCTACTCCGGGAAGTTCATCACGCCCAGCTGGGCCTGGCTGATCAACCAGCACGCGGCCGGGCGCGTGAGCACCGAGTCGCTCAAGCCCATCGTGCTGCGCGCCCTTGAGTCCATGGATGTTGGGTTGGGGATCGTGCCGGCTGGGCAACGGGCAGGCAGTGCCGTGCAGATCACCGCCAGCAACACGGTCGAACCGATGCCGGCTGATGTCGATGCGGTGGAACTGCTCGCCGTCGAGGCGAACCTCGATGGCGCGTGGGTCCCGCTGGCCCTCGAGCGCACGCAACCGATGATGCGCGGCAGCCGGCTCATCGATTCAAGCAGCGCCATCAGCATCAAGGCTCCCGATCGACTCGGCCCCTGCGAGCTGCGGGCGCGCGTGCGAATCGTCGCTCGGGAGCCATCTGCGAACCTGTTCCGCCAAGGTGCCGTGCTTGCCGAGTGCGAGCGTGTCGTCCCACTCGGCACGCTTCGCGTGCTCGATCCCACGGCGACCTTTGCGCTCGGCGCGCACGATGAGACCTTCCACACTCGCGTGCACGCGCTGCTCGTCCAGCAGGTTGGTGGCTTCACGCCCAGCGCCGGCACCTGGCGATCTCGCTCCAGTGGCTCGAGCTCGCTGGCACCCAACGAGGGCTGCGACTTCGATCTGCAGGGCGTGCAGGGCGATCGCATCGTGCCGCTTGGCCAGGTCTCCTCCGTCGGTGGGGTCCAGTCGTCCGTGCTGCGGGGGCGAGCGGGCATCGATCCCAACCAGCCCTGGATCCTGCGGTTCGTACCTCGGCTCGATCGCGTCGAGCCCCAACTCACCGAACCCACACGGATCTACGACGATGTCATCGAGATTCCCCGCGGTCCGATCGATGCCGCCACAGGCGATCGAAGCGATGGCGAGGCGGACCAGCCATGACTGACGGGTCCTCCACATCGCTGGCCGACCCCACGCTGAACGTGGTGCTCTTCCAGCCGCAGATTCCCAACAACACCGGCAACATCGGCCGCACCTGCATGACCACGCGGTGCCGGCTCCACATCATCCATCCGATCTCCTTCTCGATGGACGAGAAGGCCAGGCGACGCGCCGGGCTCGACTACTGGCACCTCGTCGATTGCCGCGAGCACGCATCGTGGGCGGCGTTCGTGGAGCATGAGCGCCCTCGCCGGCTCTGGCTCTACACCACGCGTGCGACCCGGGTGCATTGGGAGGCAGACCTCCACCGGGGCGACTACCTGCTGTTCGGGCAGGAGAACGGCGGCGTACCGGAGTGGCTGCACGACTGGGTCGCTGCCACCCATGGCGCGCAGGCACGGCTCACGCTGCCCATGATCGATGACCCTCAGGCCCGAAGCCTGAATCTGGCCACAGCCGCTGCATGCGCGATCTTCGAGGGCGTGCGGCAGATGCACGCCCGGGGGGAGCCGCCCTTCCCACGGGCATCGGCCTGATCGATGGCCGGGGTCGCCGTCGAGGCGGGTTGGGCGCATCGATTCAGCGGCCTCAGCCGTATACTCCTCCCGGATGAGCGTGACGAGGCATCGGCCCGTCGCCGTCCTTGCCATTGGCATGGGTCGTCGCCGGGCGGCTGGTCCGCAACGCCCCCGAGGAAACCATGACCAAGCACCACACTGCACGCGCCTTCTCCCTGACCGAGCTCCTGGTCGCCATCGGCATCATCGTGATCCTGATCGGCCTGCTCCTGCCGGCGCTCGGCAAGGTGTCCGCGCGCGCCAAGGTCGCGCAGACCCAGAGCCTGATGAACGAGTTCTCCAAGGCCTGCGATGCGTTCTACCAGGAGTGGAACTACTACCCGGGCATCGTGCCCGAGAGCGTGCTCGCCGCGACCACCAACCCAGCCATCACGGGCACGCAGAATGCGCTGCTGCACCTGATGGGTGGCGCCGTGCGCGATGACGATCCGGCGTACGCGACCGCGACCGGCAACGTGCTCACCTTCAGCGATGGCACGCGCACCGTGCGCATCAAGGTGAACCCCGCGCAGATCGGCCGCGGCACCCGCGTCGAGGGCAAGGACCGTCCGTCGTACTTCACCCCCAAGGACAGCGACCTCGGCGAACTCGAGAACCCCACGGATTCGCTCGTGAACTACGCCGGCATCCCGCACCTGAAGGATGCGTGGGGCAAGCCGATCGTCTACATCCGCGCCTTGCGCGGGACAGGGCCGTTGATGGGCACTGGCTCGAATGCGACCACCATGCTCGCGGCCAAGCCGCAATTCGTGCGCCTAACCGGCGACTCGTACTTCCGTGCGGAACCGCAGACCACCACGAACGACCCGGCGAAGTACAGCGTGCTCAACAACACCACCAACGGCACGCAGTTGCTGGCCGCGCTCATGCGCCACCCCGGCTTCGGCACGTTCACCAACGCCACGACCGATCCGCTCAACGGCACGGCCAAGGGCAAGTACTACCTGTTCTCCCCGGGGCCTGACGGCATCTTCTTCAGCACCACCGACGGCCCCGGCATCACCAGCTTCACCGCAACGCAGTTCACGGTGCCGAACCTCGTGACGGAGTACGACGACGTCGTCGTGACCGGCGGCGGCTGATCCTGCGCCGCGGCGTCGCGAGCCTGTCGCGATCAACACCGCGCACCATCCCGTCAACGACAGCGGCGCAGCCCACTCGGGCTGCGCCGCGTCGCTTCATGCATGATGCGATCGATCACTCGGGGAAATCGACCGGCTTGTCGGCCGGCGGCGGCGGCGGCGCGTCGCCCGGCTCACCCGCAGGCGGCTTGCCGCCACCGGGGCGCTTGCCGCCGGGACCACCAGGTCCACCAGGTCCACCGGGGCCGCCCGGACCGCGACCCTTGCCCGCGCCACCCTTCTCGGCGGCTTCCTTCTTCATGGCTTCCATCTTCGCCTTCACGGTCGTCTGCTGGTCGGCCGTGAGCACGCCCATGACGGTCGCCTGGAACTCTTCGGGCTTGGGTGCGCTTTCGCGCAACTTGGCCATCTCTTCCTTGAGCGTTTCCATCGCCTTCGGATCGGCCTCGCCAGCCTGACGGGCTTCCATCATCTTCTTCATGAGTTCCTCCATCTTGGGCTGGAACTCCTTGGCCTTGGCGTCGAACGCCGTGCGCGCCGCATCGATCTTCTGCTTCTGATCAGGCGTGTAGGTGCCTTCGACGGTCTTCAGCGCATCGTTGAACATGCGGTACTGGACCATCGGGCCCTGCGCGCCACCAGCGCGACGCCCCATGCCTTCGCGACCGCCGGGGCGACCGCCCTTCTGGCCATCCTTGGCGCCATCCTGGGCAGGCGCATCACCCTTGGGTGGAGCATCCTGCGCCGTGGCAGGCAGGCTGACGAGGGCAGCGGCGAGAAGGGTCGCCGCAACGGGCAGGTGTCGATTCATGAACATGCAGTGCTCGCTTTCCGGGGCGTGGCCCCTGTGTCGGAGGGAGATTGCCGAAGGTTCGGCTCCGGGGACAGCCAATCATGAAAGCCCTACCATTTGCCCCCCAACCAAGTGCCATGACCACCCTCACCCCCGATCTCGTCACGCAGGCCCTGCGCACCGTCAACGACCCCGAGTTGCACAAGGACCTCGTCACCCTCGAGATGGTCAAGGGCATCAGCATCGAAGGCAACGCCGTGACCGTGGGCATCGAACTCACGACGCCGGCCTGCCCCATGAAGGATCGCATCCGCAACGACGTCACCGCCGCGATCGCCGCCAAGGCTGCCGCGATCGGGGCCGCCACGCCGATCGTCACGGTCGACTTCACCGCCGACGTGCGGCGCCCCAACCAGAAGATGCGCGAGGGCGGCAACCCGCTGCCCATGGTCAAGCAGGTGATCGCCGTCGGCGCCGGCAAGGGCGGCGTGGGCAAGAGCACCATCAGCGTGAACCTCGCGGTGGCGCTCGCCCGCATGGGCGCCAAGGTCGGCCTGCTCGATGGCGACATCTACGGACCGAGCCTGCCCACGCTCCTTGGCCTCGATGAACTCGGCGCGACCGCGCGGGGCAACATCCTTCTCCCGTTCGAGGTGCATGGCATCAAGGCCATGACCATCGGCAAGCTCGTCGATCCCGAGAAGGCACTCGTCTGGCGTGGACCGATGGCGCACGGTGCCTTCAAGCAGCTCGCCACGCAGACCGACTGGGGCTCGCTTGACTACCTCATCATCGACTTGCCTCCGGGCACCGGCGACGTGCCGCTCACGCTCGCGCAGCTCCTGCCCGTGACCGGTGCGGTCGTCGTCTGCACCCCCCAACGCGTGGCGCAGGATGATGCACGCCGTGCGGTGCGCATGTTCGAGGGACTCGGCATCGATGTGCTCGGTGTCGTCGAGAACATGAGCTACTTCGTCGGCGACGATGGCAAGGAGTACGACCTCTTCGGCCGTGGCGGTGCCGAGATGATGGCCCAGCAGATGGGGCTGCCCTTCCTCGGCAGCCTGCCGATCCACATGGCGCTGCGCAAGAACTCCGATGCGGGAACGCCGTTGGCCAACTGGGATGTGCCGGCCATGGGCCGCCAGCTCGACACCATGGCGCAGGCCCTTGCTGGACAGATCAGCGTGGCCAGCCTTCGAGGCCAGTTCGTGCAGCCCACGATCAGCGTGCGCTGATCAGCGTGGAATCGGCGGCATCACGCCAGCGGCAGCGCGCCGCTCAGCAGTGCGACCGGTCCGAAGGCGCGCCGAACTCGACCGGAAGCCCTCTGCCGGCCCACGGCCAGTAGCCGCCGCGGAGATTGCTCACCCGATAGCCGCGCCGCTTGAGGTACGCGCAGGCGCGCGCACTGCGCCCCCCGCTTCGGCAGTAGGCGATCAACTCACGATCCTTGGGCAGGTCGGCCAGGCGATTCGGCAGCTGGCTGAACGGCGCGAAGATGGCAGCAGGCAGGTGCCCGGACTCGAACTCGCCGCAGAGCCGCACATCGATGAACGCGGCACCGCTCGACCAACGACGGTGCGCCTCGGTCGCGCCGATCTCCTCGATGCCGTCCGCGTCGAAGGCCTCTTCAGGGATCGCGTCGAACTCCGCGGGCGTGGTCCAGCCCGCGAACTCGTCGATCCCGACGCGGAAGAGGATTCGCACGGCCTTCTCGAGCTCGTGCTCCTCGCACACCAGGAGGACACCGTCGCCCTGCTCGAGGTAGCTGCCCGCGGCGTTGGCGAAGTGACGGTCCAGCGGCGCGCTGATCGAGCCAGGCAGGAAGCCCTCGCAGAAGCGGCTCCAGGCGCGGCAATCGATCACCACATTGGCGGGCTCGGCGGCGGCGTGCATGAAGCGCCCAACATCGAGGCGGTCCGGCAGCCGCAGGTCGCCGCTCGCTCCTTCGAGGTTGCGACGCTTCACGCGCACGAAGTAGGCCGGCGGGTCGGGAAGCCCGCGCAGCACCTTGTCCATGAACGCACCATCGTCACCGGCTGCGCGAAGGCTGCCGTTGATCCTTCGCTCGATCTGCAGGCTCGACTGCGGCAATGCACAGATCGATCGGCCGCAGAGGCTGCCCGCCGTATGGCCTGGCAGGATGCGCACCTCGTCCGGCATGTCGGCAAGCCGACGGAGCGCCTGCTGGAGTTCGCGCGCGTTGCGCTCGAGATCATGGCGATCGCCTGAGCGCGCACCGAGGTCAGGCCGGCCGACCTCGCCGGCGAACAGGAAGTCCCCGGTGAGGATCGCACGCACGGCGCCCTCAGCATCGACGAGCTCGAACGACAGGCTCTCGCGCGTGTGGCCCGGGGTGTGCAGCACGCGCACGCGCACGCCACCGATGCGGATCTCGTCGCCGTCGCCCACGGCCGTCGTGCTCTCCGGGCACGCACTGGCCCACGCGGGCATGGTTCCCTCGCGGCTCAGGTAGCCGTGCACGCCGTGCCGCTCGACGAGTTCCCGCAGCCCGCTCACGAAGTCGGCATGCACGTGGGTATCGGCGGCAGCGACGATCCGGAGCCCCGCCTGACCAGCCACCTTCAAGGCCCGGTCCACGTCGCGCGCGCAGTCGAACACGATCGCCTCGCGCGATGAGGGGCAGCCGACGAGATAGGCCGCCTGCGACAGCGAGTCATCGTGGATGCGGCGCAGCAGCATGGCGCGGATCGTACGGCCTCGCTGCGTCAGGCGAACTCGCGCTTGAGCTGCGCGAGGCCCGTGAGCAA
The DNA here is from genome assembly GCA_018970045.1 of Planctomycetota bacterium. Lineage (GTDB taxonomy): Bacteria > Planctomycetota > Phycisphaerae > Phycisphaerales > SM1A02 > SYIB01. The sequence goes on from JAGWXC010000009.1 coordinate 15,026, forward strand.
GGCCTCGATGTGATCCGGTCCGTGTGCAGCCGAAACCTGCACGCGCAGGCGCGCATGGCCCTCGGGCACCACCGGGTAGCCGAAGCCGATCACGAAGACACCCAGCTCGAGCAGACGGCGGCTCATGGCGATCGCCTTGGCCGTGTCGTGCACGATGATCGGGCAGATCGCCGTCGGGCTCTTCAGGACCTCGAAGCCGACGTCGGCGATCCCCTGCCGCACGGCCGCCACGTTGCGGCGCAAGCGCTCGACACGCTCGGGCTCGTGCATCAGGACCTCGATCGCCTTGTCGGCGCTGCACGCGACCGTGCACGGAAGCGCGTTCGAGAAGAGCGTGGGGCGCCCGCGCTGCACGAGCAGATCCGTCGCCGCCCGGCTGCCGCAGATGTAGCCACCGGCGCCGCCACCGAGCGACTTGCCCAGCGTGCCGGTGAAGTAGTCGACCTTGGATGCCGCCATGCCCCAATGCTCGTGCGTGCCGCGGCCGGTGCGCCCCATCACGCCCGTGCCATGGCTGTCATCGACCACGAGCTTGGCACCGAACTCATCGCACAGCGCGCGGATTCCGGGAAGGTCGCCGAGGTCTCCCTCCATGCTGAAGACGCCATCCGTCACGACCCAGGCCGTGCCGCTGACCTCAGGGTTGGCACGCGCCTCCTCGAGCTTGGCCCGCAGCGAGGCCAGGTCGCCGTGGCGGTAGACCGTCTTGTGCAGCCCCTTCTTGATCACCGCGGCCAGCCGGATGCCATCGATGATGCTGGCGTGATTCAGCTCATCGCTGATGATGATGTCACCCGGCTCGCACAGCGTGGGGAAGATCGCCTCATTGGCGTTCCAGCAGCTCGTGAACGTGTACGAACTCTCGACGCCGTAGAACTCCGCGATGCGGCGCTCCAGCCGCTCGTGGCAATCGAAGGTGCCGCAGATGAAGCGCACGCTCGCGGTGCCCGCGCCGTAGCGGCGCAGGCCCTCGATGCCGGCCTCGACGACCCTCGGATCGTTGGCCAGGCCCAGGTAGTTGTTGCTGCAGAAGCAGGCGACCTCGCCGAAGCCGCGCAGGCGCACCGTGGCGTCCATCGGCCCTTCGATCGTCTGCAGGATCTTGAGCTGGCCGCTCTCGCGCAGGCCCTTCAGGATCGTTTCGGTGCGGGATTCAAAGGCGTTCACGGCCAAGGTCGTCATGGCCAAAGTCTAGCGCGCGCACCCTTCAGCCATACCGCGCGCGCACGGCCGGCACGAGGTAGTCGCGGAAGGCCTCATCGAAGCCATGCACCGGGCTCCAGCCCCAGTCGCGGCGGGACGCGGAGTCATCCAGATCCATCGGCCAGCTGTCCACGATGCGCTGACGCGCCTCGACGGGCGCGTACGTGATCTCGGCGCGCGGGAAGAACTCGCGCACCTTGGCCTCGATCTGCGCCGCCGTCGGCGCGAATGCCGTGACGTTGTAGACCTGCCGCGAGAGCCGCGAACGCGGCGCCTGGGCCAGGTGCACGAGCGCACGCACGGCATCGGGCATGGTCATGAACGAGATCTGCGCATCGGGGCGCACGAAGCACGCGTACGGCTTGCCCTGCGCGGCAGCATGGAGCATCTCCGGGCCGTAGTCGCTCGTGCCGCCCATGGGCACGGTGTCCGCCGAAATGATCCCCGGGAACCGGATCGAGCGGAAGTCGACCCGAGCCGTGCCCCGATCGGCGTCCAGCAATCGATAGTGCCGCATGTAGTAGCGGCCCATCTCCTCGACGGCACGCTTGTTCAGGCCGTACATCGTGATGGGATCGCCGCACTCATCTTCGCTCACCACACCCGCGGCAACCTTGGCGGCGAGCGACTCCACGCCGTAGGCCGCGATCGTGCTCGGGAACATGAAGGGAACATCATGGCCACGACGCCGCGCCGATTCAGCGGCGAGCTTGAGCAGCGTGCCGCTGCCCATGACGTTGACCGAGAGCGCGAGCTCAGGATTGCGCTCGCCGCTCGAGGAGAGCAGCGCCGCAAGATGCCAGACTTCGCCGATGTCATGCTTGGACGCCAGCGCCTGCACGAACTCGGCGTCGGCCACGCTCCCGCAATACGAGTGGGTCGATGCGGCGGCCGCCTCGCCGTGCAGTTCGCGAAGGTCGATCGAGACGATCTCGCGCTGGCCGCCCCACTGTCCGTGCAGGTGCTTGAGAAGCGCGTGGCCCATTTCGCCACCGGCGCCGGTGACGAGGATCGCACCGGTCGTGGTGGAGCCGCGCGTGGTTGACTTCGGTTCGGTCATGGTGCTCGTCATGGAATCCCCCGAGTGTAGGACAAGGTTCGTCAGGCTCCGCAGCCCAATCGCGCCAGAAGTTCCTTCGTCGCCTTGATGCCATCGGGCTCCGACAGTCGGCCGCCCTCGTACTCGATGCCGACCCAGCCGGAGTACCCGGCAGCACGGACTAGCCCGAGCATGCGCGGATAGTCGATCTTGGTCTCGTTGCCCTGAGCGTCGAAGTCGTAGCTCTTGGCGCTCACGGCCTTCGCAAACGGCATCAGGTCCTCGACGCCCTGGTAGCGGTCATACTCGTAGAAGTTGCCGAAGTCAGGCAGCGTCCCGCAGTTGTCCATGCCGACCGCCTTCATCACGCCGGCCAACCAGTCACCATGGCTCGACAGGCCGCCGTGGTTCTCGACGATGACGTTCAGCCCCAACGGCTTGGCCGCCTCAGCAAGACGCCGCAGGCCATCAGCGCTCAGGCGTGCCTGCTCGGCGCGCTCGCCATCGCTCTGCGCATTCACGCGGATCGAGTGGCAGCCCAGGTGCTTCGCGAGATCGAGCCACTTGCGATGGTTGTCGACGGACTTGGCGCGCTTGGCATCGCTCGGATCGCCGAGCGCGCCCTCGCCGTCGCACATGATCAGCACGCTGGTCACGCCGGCATCGCTGCAGCGGCGCCGGAGGTCCTCCGCGAAACCCTCCTTGCCGATCAGGTCCTTGTAGAAGCTGTTGACATACTCGACGCCTCGGATTCCGTAGTCGCGTGCGGCCACCGCCGGAAAATCAAGGGGCTTCACGGCACCGGCGAAGAGTGACTTGTGCAGGCTCCACTGGGCGAGCGAGATCCGGAGCGGCTTGGGATCAGCCGCGGCGGACGTGCTCGCCGCCGCGGGATCCTGGGCCACGCCCAATCCCGCGCTGCCCAACCCCATGCTGCCCAGCGCCGCCGCGGCGACCCCCGCGCCCAGCACCGTGCGACGACCGATCCGTTCGCCCGACGCATCACCGTCAAGCGAGGGGTGCCGCGCTGCTCCGTTCGTCAGGTGCTCCGCACCGGTGTTGCCTCGTTCAGCCATGATGGTCTCCTCGAAGGACCGCTCACTCCCACTCGATCGTGGCCGGCGGCTTGCTGCTGATGTCGTACACCACGCGGTTCACGCCGCGCACCTCGTTGATGATGCGGTTGCTGATGCGGCCGAGGACGTCGTACGGCAGGTGGGCCCAGTCCGCGGTCATGAAGTCCTCGGTCGTCACCGCGCGGAGCGCCACGACGTTGTCGTAGGTCCGGCCGTCGCCCATCACGCCCACGCTGCGCACCGGCAGGAGCACCGCAAAGACCTGGCTGGTTCGGTCGTACAGCTCAGCCGCCCGAATCTCATCGAGCAGAATCGCATCGCACGAACGCAGCACCTCGAGCTTGGCGGGCGTGACCTCGCCGAGCACGCGCACCGCCAGGCCCGGACCCGGGAACGGGTGCCGCCAGACCATGTCGCGCGGCAGCCCGAGCACCTCACCCAAGCGGCGCACCTCGTCCTTGAAGAGCATGCGCAGCGGCTCGACGAGCTCGAAGCCAAGCTGCTCCGGCAGCCCGCCAACGTTGTGATGCAGCTTGATGTTGGCTGCTGTACCAGCATGCCCGTGACCCGACTCGATCACGTCGGGGTAGAGCGTGCCCTGGGCCAGGAACCGCACGTCGCCGTCGACGCCAGCGGCGGCCTGCTTGAAGACATCGATGAATCGGTGGCCGATCCGCCGGCGCTTCTCCTGCGGCTCATCGATGCCGGAAAGATCCCCGAGGAACTCGCGGCTCGCATCGACCACGCGCAGGTCGACCTCGAAGTGGCTGCGGAAGGTCTGCTCCACGAGCTCGCGCTCGCCTCGACGAAGCAGCCCGTTGTCGACGAAAATGCAGGTGACCTGCGTGCCGATCGCCTTGGCCAGGAGTGCCGCCACCACGCTGCTGTCGACGCCGCCCGACAGTCCGCAGATGACCCGCGACGAGCCGACGACGGAGCGGATCCGCTCGCACTCGGCCTCCATGAAGTCAGCCATGGTCCATGAGCCGGTGCATCCGCACTCGCCGTAGAGGAAGTTGCGCAGCAGGTCCCGACCCTGCGGCGTGTGCGTCACCTCAGGGTGGAACTGCACGCCCCAGAATCGCTTGCCCGCATGGCGCACCGCGGCGTTGGGGCACGTCGACGTGCTCGCGAGGACATCGAACGACGCGCCCAGCCCGGTGACTTGGTCGCCGTGACTCATCCAGACGGTGGTTCGAGCGGGCATGCCCTTCATCAGGTCCGCACCGTCGCCGACATCGATCTCGGCCCGGCCGAATTCACGATGGTTCGCCGACACCACGGTGCCGCCGAGCATCTGGCAGCCCAGCTGCATGCCGTAGCAGATGCCCAGCACCGGGATCCCCAGGTCGAAGAGGCCCGGATCGCACCGCGGCGCACCCTGCTCGTTCACGCTCGCCGGCCCGCCCGAGAGGATGATCCCCTTGGGTGCGTACGACCGGAGCTCCTTGAGCGATGCATCGGGGCGGACCAGCACGCTGTACGCCCCGGCCTCGCGAACCCGCCGCGCGATCAGTTGCGCGAACTGGCTGCCGAAGTCCAGGATCAGGATGGTGTCGGTCGTGAGCGCCGAAGGCTTGAGCGTGGCCGTCATGGTTGGGTTTCGTCCGGCCCCGGCCGATGGACGGTCCGGGAAGCGGGCGAGTCTACCCCTGCCGCACGCCGACGGACCACGTCTCGCGGAAGCTCAGCGCCGCCAAGACCAAGCCCGCCTTCAGGCCGGTGACCGCGCAGATCTGGTCAGGATCGAGGCTTGACCCGGCCTCCGATTCCGCCGCCTGAATCCGTGCCACGGCTTCGGCCAACTCGGGACGAAGACTGGTGGGCGGCGGCCCGCGTCGGCATGCCGCCAGAAGCCCCGGCGCACCGCCGAGCGCCTGAATGACCTCGGTCGAATTGGTCACGAGCGTGGCCCATCCCTCGCGGATCATGCGGTGGCAGCCCGCAGCACCAACCGAATCGACCCGCCCCGGCACCGCCAGCACCTCGCGCTGACGCCCGTCGGCGGCCAGACGAGCCGTGATCATGGCCCCGCTGCTCAGCCCAGCCTCGACCACCACGACCCCCACACACAGTCCGGCCAGGATCCGATTGCGCCTAGGGAAGTGGTGGGCGAACGGTTCCGCATCGCACGGCAGCTCAGTGAGCACGCAGCCGCCAGCCTCGACGATCGCATCGAGGAGCCCGGTGTGTTCCGGCGGGTACGGCACCCCAAGCCCCGAGCCGACCACAGCCACCGTGGGGCCACCCACCCTCAGTGCCCCGCGATGGGCTGCGGCATCGATGCCTCGCGCCGCGCCGCTCACCACGGTGAGACCCGATTGGGCCAGGTCGGCCCCAAACCGCCCCGCCACGTCGAGCCCGTAGGCGCTGGCCCGCCGGCTGCCGACGATCGCCACGCACGGCGCCCCCAGCGCTGCCACGGAACCCCGCACCCAGAGCGCCCGCGGCGGATCATCCACCTGCTGCAAGGCGGCAGGCCACTCAGGGTCGGCGGGCAACAACACCGTGCCGCCCACTTGGTGGAGACGGTCCAGTTCGCGATCAGCACCGCCTGCCCAATCGGGCGGCAGTACCTGCGCAAGGCAATCGATGGTCAGGTCGCGGAGGTCGCTGGGCACGCCGCCACGGTAGTGGCGCCGTCACCGGGTTCTTGTGAACCCGCAGGAACTTCGGTGCATGTCGACCACTCCCCGCGGCGCCGGGGCGCCGTCATCACGAGCCCGACGAAGATGCACAGCACACCACCACCCATGACCCACAGCCGCGTGCGGCCGAGCGCCCAGCGCGACAGCAGGCTGTCCCGGAACGGCTCCGCCACGAAGTCGCTGGCCGGGACCGACCCCTCGATCCACTCGGTGATCGGCACGGTCGCGCTTTCGGCGCGCACGATCGGCACTTCGCCCTCGGGCAGCAGGTTGAGCTGGCTCACCGCCAGCCGGCGCATCAGGGTCGGGTCGCCCTCCTTCACGCGCGCGGCGAAGTCGTCATAGGCCCCCGCGACCGCCTCGGAGCGGGCGACCAGATGCTGCATCTGCGCAAGCTGCTGCTCGCCTTGGTGCAACTTGGCCTGCTCCGGAAGCACGACCGCGCCGAACACCAGCCCGAGCCCGGCCAGCAGGTACGGCCAACCAGGGTCGATCTCGAAGAGCGGCTGCGTCGAAGCCATGCAGCGAGTATCGGACAAACGCGCGGAACTCCCTCACTTTCCCGAACGACAACCGCCCCACACCGTGTGCAGGGCGGTCGGCGATGGATGGATGCGCGGCCCGTGCCAAGCGGCACCGGGGCGCCGACGTGGGCTCAGCCGAGCTCGGGCGCCAGGTTGCGAACGACCCCAACGAGGTCCTTCACATGCTGGGCGCTCTCGTTGAAGAGCTTGGTCTCGTCGGCGTTCAGCTGAAGCGGCACCACGCGCTCCATGCCGCCCTTGCCGAGCACGCATGGCACACCGACGAAGTAACCCTTGCCCTTCTGGCCGGGCGCCACGCCGAACTCGTCCTCGCAGTACGCAGCGCACGGAATGATGCGCTTCTTGTCCTTCACGATGGCCTCGACCATCTGGATCGTGCCCGAGGCTGGCGCGTAGTAGGCGCTCGTGCCCATGAGTTGCACGATCTCGCCGCCGCCGACCTTGGCGCGCTGCACGCACGCGTCGATCTTGTCCTTGCTGAGCAGCATTTCGATCGGGATCCCGTGCACGCTGGTGAAGCGCGGCAGCGGCACCATGTCATCGCCGTGGCCACCGAGCAGCAGCGCCTGGATGTCCTCCACGCTGCAGCCGAGTTCCATGGCGAGGAACGCGCGGAAGCGCGCCACGTCGAGCGCGCCGGCCTGGCCGAGGATGCGGTTGGTCGGGAAGCCGCTGGCCTTCCACGCGGTGTAGACCATCGCATCGAGCGGGTTGCTCACGATGATCATGACCGAGTTCGGCGCGAACTTGGCCACGTTCTGGGCGACCTCCTTGACGATCTTGACGTTGGTCGCGATCAGGTCATCGCGGCTCATGCCCGGCTTGCGCGGGATGCCCGCGGTCACCACCACCACGTCGCTGTCGGCGATGTCGGCATAGTCCTTGGTGCCGGTGATCGTGCAGTCGAATCGCTCGATCGGTGCGCACTCGTAGAGATCGAGGGCCTTGCCCTTGGCGACACCTTCGTTGATGTCGAGGAGGACGACGTTGCCCAGTTCCTTGCTCGCGGCCCAGACGGCGCAGGACGCTCCGACGTTGCCAGCACCGATGACAGAGATCTTCGCTCGACGCATGATGTGTGGTCTCCAGGTTGAGGGGGGCGGATCATAGCCACGCGACTGCGCAGCGATCCGCCTTGGGCCACGATGCCTTGGCTCGCGGCCGAAGGGCCGCGACTCATCTCGCGGCCGTAGGGCCGCGACTACGAATGCGCCGGAAAGGAATCGAACCTTCGACCTCACCCTTATCAGGGGTGTGCTCTAGCCAACTGAGCTACCGGCGCGGGGGCGGGAAGCATAGCACGGATCCCGCGGAACTACCACCCCGAGAGTCGCCCGGCGATCGGCTGCACCAGGTCGCGGAGCGCCACGATCCCCTGCGGTCGGCCGTCGTTGCCCCGGATAACTGCCAGCGTCGACCGAGCCTTGCGCATCGCCGCGATCGCATCACCCACCGCTGCCTCGGGAGCAAGCACGAGCGCCGGACGCATGAGGCCCGAGGTCGGTCGCGCCGGATCGATCAGCACATCGAGAGCATGCAGCACGCCCAGCACCTGGCCATCGGCGCTCGTCACGGGGAAGCGACTGAAGGCATGCTCACGGAGTGCGCGCTCGCGCAGTCCGCGATCAGCGTCCATGCGGATCGACACGACCTTCCTCCACGGCACGGCGTGATCGATGATGGGCCGTCCGCGCATCCCGAGCGCGCGATCCACGACCGCCAACTGCTCCTCGCCCAGCACACCGCTTCCGGCCCCCTCCCGGATCAACGTGCCCACGCGATCACGCTGGGTCGCCGCGTCCTGCGGTCGCACGCCAAGCATCCAGAGCACGAGCTCGCCCGTTCCGCGGACCAACGGGACCAGCGGGACGATCGTGAACACGAATCGCATGAAGCGCACCCACCAGACGGTGGCGTACGTCAATCGATCCGTATGAGCGCGGTACAGGTCCTTCGGCAGCAGTTCACCGATCAGGAACACGATCGGGGTGAGCACCACGGCGTTGGCGATCGCCATCTGCGTCGGCGTCCACTGCAGCGTCTCGAGGAAGACGGTCGCTCCTGCACTCTGGATGTAGTGCGCGACGTTGTTGCCCACGAGCACCGTGGCGAGCATGCGGTTGGGCCGCAGCAGCTCATCGCGGATCCGCAGCGCCGGTCGATCCCCACGCCCAACCCGAACCGCCAGCCTGACGCGGTTGATCGTGTAGAGGCCCGTCTCGATGCCGCTGCACAGCGCCGAGGCCCCAAGACCCACCAGAAGCAAGGCAATGCCGGCCATCAACTCAGGCTGCACGACCGGCCCCCCGCTTGCGCACCAGGACCGACCGCACCGTGCCGTGGTCCACGGCCAAGACCTCGATCTCGACCCCATCGCACGGCAATCGGCGGCCGGTCTCCGGAACGCCGCCCGCGAGCTCCACGGCAAGACCTCCGATCGTCGAGGCGTGCACATCAGGCACATCCACGCCCATGGCCTGCGACACGGCGACCACCGTCACGTCCCCGCGTGCACTCCAGACGCCCGGCTCGACCTCGCGCGGCGCCTCGACCGATCGCTCGCCCGGTGCCGCGATGTCGCCCACGATCTCCTCGACCGCATCCTCGACGGCCACCACGCCGGCCACCCCGCCGTACTCATCCACCACGATCGCCAGATCGACCGACTCGGCGCGGAAGAAGGTCCCCAGTTGCTCGAGCGTCGCCACCTCGGGAACGAACCGAGGCCGTTGCAGATGTGGTTCCATCGGTGCCTGGTCGCCGCGAACATCGAGCAGGTAGCCGCGCACGTCGAGCAGCCCGAGCACGTCATCGGTTCGCGCCCCGTGGACGACGAGCCGCTTCACCCGATGCCTGCGGCACGCCTCGACGATGGCAGCCCGGCCCGCCGTCCTGG
>JAGWXC010000199.1 GCA_018970045.1 Planctomycetota bacterium
GGCACTCGCATTCATCTGCGCGGCCTGCATCATCGGGACAAGCCATGCGGGGTTGCCCCACGCGGTCTGGATGCCCGTGTGGCGACCGCTCTCGGCCCAACCGGAGATGTCGTTGTTGAGGCTCCACTGGTGGGGCTCCTTCTGCCAGATGAAGGCGCAGTGCCCCGGCTGGCCGACCGGCATGGCGGGAATGCCGAATGCCTGGCACATGCTGGTGCCGAAGCGGCTGATCGCGCCGCAGACGCCGCCGACCTCAACGATGATCGGCAGCGTCATGGGACGGCCGCCGTAGAACTTCCGGCCTTCCTGCACGCTCACCCCGTCCTTGTTCTCGAGCGTGTACTTGACCATCCCGTGCACCGCATCGCCGATCTTGCCGCGCTCGCGGCAATCGGCCTTGATGTTCGCACGTGCCCACGCGAGGTCGGCATCGCTCGCCCACGAGCCGACCACGTAGCGCAGTTCCCACGTTGACAAGGTCCGGAAGGACGGATCGAGTTGGCCCTCACGATCCCACGTGAGAAAACTGCGGCATCGCGCCACGGGATCGATGGGTGCATCATCAGCCATGGCGTTGACTGGTTCCGACCAGGTCAGCGCCGTGGCGATCGCCACGCGAAGCCCGAGCCCATCACGCGTGCCATCGACGGTGGTCACGAGTGCATGCAGCACATCCATGGTGCGGGACCAGCTGCCCGCGATCTCGCCGCCGCTCGCCAGGCCATCGAGGGCATCGGGTGTGGCGAGCACCCACGACAGCGTGGGGGCCCACGACTCGGCGATCGGCTGGCAGCGGTTGAGGAGCGCCAGTTGCCGGATGGCCAAGGCGGGACCGTCAGTGCAGGCGGTCTGCGCTGCAGCGCTCGAGCCCTTGGCCTCGAGCTTGGCGCGCACGGCGGCGTCGAGTTCCGCCTTGAATGCGATGAGTTCGGCAGCGGTCGTGGCCTGTGCCGCACTCGCTCGGAGCGCCTTCGGCTCAAGCTTCGGTGCCTCCGCGTACAGCGGCGGCGGGACGGCAAGCATGAGGGCGAACGAGGACATCACCAGCCAACGTGCCGTACGCATGCACCGGATCCTACGGAGGATGGCTCCGCCTTCGATGCCCGACTGCCGGCCGGCCCACTACGCTTGGACCTATGGCCTCCCGCGGCACCATCTTGCTCACCGGCGGCGCCGGATTCATCGGATCGCACGTCGCCGTTGAGGTGGCGGCAGCAGGGTGGACCCCCGTGATCCTGGACAACTTCTGCACGAGCGAACGCTCGGTCGTCGAACGCGTCGGCGAACTGTTGGGTTCGCCGGTGCGATGCATCGGAGCCGACATCCGTGATGCACAGGCCATGCATGCCGCGCTCGGCTCGATCTCCGCTCATGCGGTCATCCACCTCGCTGGGCTCAAGGCCGTGGGCGAGTCGGTCGAGAAGCCCGAGCTCTATCAGGACAACAACGTCCGCGGCACCGAGGTGCTGTTGGCTGCGATGGATCGGTTCGGGGTGCGCCGCATGGTGTTCTCGTCGTCGTGCACCGTCTACGGAACGCCGCAGCGCCTGCCGATCGACGAGTCGCATCCCCTGAGCGCGATCAATCCCTACGGCCAGACGAAACTCGACATCGAGCGCATGCTCGATCGTTGGGTCGATGCGGGTCCCGACCGCCATGTCTGCTCGCTGCGCTACTTCAATCCCGTAGGGGCGCACGCGAGCGCGTTGATCGGCGAGAGCCCCCTGGGCATCCCCAACAACCTCATGCCGTTCGTGGTCAAGGTGGCCCGCGGTGAGCTGCCGGAACTTGGGGTGTTCGGCGGCGATTGGCCCACGCCTGACGGCACCGGGGTTCGTGACTACATCCACGTCGTCGATCTGGCCCGAGGTCATGTCGCGGCGCTGGAGCGATTGGATTCCATGCATCATGAGCGCATCAACCTCGGGACGGGTGTGGGTGCTTCGGTGCTCGAGGTCGTGCACGCGTTCGAGCGGGTCAACGGGGTAAAGGTGCCGTACGCCATCCGACCTCGCCGCGCCGGCGACGCCGCTGCTGCGTACGCCGATCCATCGCTGGCCGACCGGCGTCTGGGCTGGCGCGCACGCCTGGGCCTCGATGAGATGGTGCGGGATGCGTGGGCGTTCGCCAACCGCTGCGGTTGATAGGCTGCCCGCCTCACCCCTCGCTCCACCCGGACCAACCATGACCACCATCACGCGCTTCATCGTCTCGACCATCCTCGTCGCCCCGGTCGCCCTCGTGGCCTGCTCGACCGCACCCACGAGCGAGAGCGCGCGCACCGTGCAGTCGGCGGACGTCGACGCGTTCCTCACGCGCGTGAAGGAGCAGGACCCCTCGATGAAGAAGTTCTTCGAGAGCTGCGAGGCCTTCGCGGCATTCCCCGACATCGGCAAGGGCGGCTTCATCCTCGGCGGTGCGTACGGCAAGGGCCAGCTGCGTTCGAAGTCTGGCAAGCTCATGGGCTACTGCGACGTGAGCCAGGGCTCCATCGGTGCGCAGATCGGCGGGCAGAGCTTCGGCGAAATCGTCTTCTTCCAGACCAAGGAAGCCATGCAGGAGTTCAAGGGTGGGCAGTTCGCGCTTGCGGCGCAGGCCTCGGCCGTCGCCGTGAAGGCCGGTGCCGGTGCGAGCGCCGACTACCAGGGTGGCGTGGCGGTGTTCGTCGTCAATCCGGTCGGGCTCATGCTTGAAGCCTCGGTCGGTGGGCAGCAGTTCAGCTTCCGCGCCGCCTCGGATGTCGAGTGAGCCAGCCGGCGGCGTCCATCGTCCGCATCGCTCGCGCCTTGTCGCGCGAGCTGGCGCCGTTGCATCCGCCGCCGTCCTTGGCGTTCACCTATGACCCCATCGAGTACGCATGGTCCGCGCACCGTGCGTACTGCCTCATGGCCCGCGCTCGGCCACGGGCGCTCTTCGTGGGCATGAATCCCGGCCCCTTCGGGATGGCGCAGACGGGTGTGCCGTTCGGTGAGGTCGCATCGGTGCAGGGTTTTCTGGGCATCGATGAGCGGATCACGCCACCCGCGCACCAGCATCCCTGCCGCCCCATCGAGGGATTCGCCTGCCGACGGAGCGAGGTCAGCGGTCGGCGCTTCTGGGGCTTGATGCGTGATGCGTTCGGAACGCACGCCCGGTTCTTCCGGAGCGCGTTCGTGTGGAACTGGTGTCCGCTGGCGTTCCTCTCGGCGAGTGGCGCGAACCTCACTCCCGACAAGTTGCCATCGTCGGTGCGTGGCCCGATCGAGGCTGCATGCGATCGTGCACTCGTACGCATCGTGCGGGTTGTGGAGCCCGACATGGTGATCGGCGTTGGAGGTTTCGCTCGCGACCGAGCCATCGGTGCACTGCCGGCGGACACCGTCGTGCACACGGTGCTTCATCCGAGTCCGGCGAGCCCCGCCGCCAATCGTGGCTGGGAGCGGCAGGCTCGTGAGCAGTTGGTGGCGTGTGGCTTTCTCGACCGGGCGTGACGTGGGGCCGCGTCGCGGACGCGGTGCTCGGGGCGATCAGGCCATGGACGAACGCAGTGCGCTGATGCCGCGAGCCATGCGATCGAGGCCCTCGCGCAGGATGCCCTCGCTCGTCGCGAAGCACACGCGCAGGTGACCCGCCGCGCCCTCGCCAAACCAGCGTGGGCTGCCGGGCACCACGGCCACGCCGTGCTGGCAACGAAGGCGATCGACCAGGTCTTCGATCGTGCTCGGAGGGTCGCTGATCTTGGCGAAGGCCACGTACGTCGCATCAGGCGAGTGCACATGCACGCCGGGCATGGCGTTGAGCGCCTCGGTCGCCTGATCACGGCGCGCGCGCAGGTGATCGATGAACGCTCCGAGCCATGGCAAGGCGTGGTCATACGCAGCAGCCGCGCCGATCTGGCTGACCGTCGCGGCACCATCGACCGTCGAAGGATGTTCACTCGCCGCGAGCATGCGTGCGCTCACGGCGGCGTCACGCACCGCCACGTAGCCGATGCGGAGCCCGGCAAGACCGAACGACTTGGAGAAGCCGTGCACCACCACGGTGCGCGAGGCGATCGCTTCGTCCAGCGCCAGCATGCTCGTGAAGCCTGCGGGTGCGTAGACGATCTCGCTCCAGATCTCGTCGCTCAGGATCCCGAGCCCGTGGCGTTCAGCCAGCCGGCCGATCGCCGTGAGTTCCTCGCGCGTGAAGCAGCG
>JAGWXC010000010.1 GCA_018970045.1 Planctomycetota bacterium
CAGGACCTGAAGTGGACGACCGACATGGGCGTGAACTTCACCGACTTGTCGCCGGCCTGGTACGACCCGGTGGCCGGCTGGCGCGTGAGCGAGGACGGCGAGTTCGTCTTCCGCAGCAGCTTCCAGCTCATGTTCTGACGGTCACGCCGGAAACGGCCTGATTCCAAGGGGCTCGGCGCTCCGGGCAGCCATCGGGGTTCCCCTACACTCGGGCTCCGATGAGCGCCGTCCAAGCCCACACTGCCCTGCATACGCCCCACCACTCTGCACATCGCGTGCACCGCATCGAAGTGCGGCCCGCCGATGGCCAGCGCGACATGCGCGGCGAGAGCGTGCAGCGCCAGTGCGCCGCAGCGGCAGCAGCGGGGGATGTTGTCCCCACCCGCGTGGAGCATCGATCGGTCTACCTGATCGAGGGTGCGCTCGATGCTGCACAACTGGCCACCTTGGCCCATGCTCTCTTCGCTGACCCCGTCACGCAGACGGCCATGATCGATGGCGCGGTCGCTGCCGCACCGGGTTCCGTGACGGTTGAAGTGCACCCCTTGCCGGGCGTGATGGACCCAGCTGCCGAGAGCGTGCAGGAGGCGATCCAAGCGTTGCTCGGTGTTCGTGTGCAGGTGCGCACCGGTGAGCGGTTCGACCTGGCTGGCTGCACGGCTGCGCAGGCGCGCGGCTGGGCGCAGCGGCTCCTCGCCAACACGGTGATCCACGCGATCCATGACGGGCCGTTCCACCCGGCGACCTTCCCGGAAGGTCGCCCCTACGAACTGGCCATTCGCAGCGTGCCGATCACGCCGCTCGATGATGCCCAGCTCGAGGCCATGTCGCGGTCGGCGCACCTGTTCCTGTCGCTCGACGAGATGCGCGCGATCCAGTCGCACTACCGCACGCTCGGCCGCGAACCACGCGAGATCGAGCTCGAGACGCTCGCCCAGACCTGGAGCGAGCACTGCGTGCACAAGACGCTCAAGAGCACGGTGAGCTACTCGGCTGCGCCTGGCCACGCGCCGGTCGGCACCGATGGTCGCCCCGGCCATGAATCGGTGGATGGTGGCATCGTCATCCACAACCTGCTGAAGTCGACCGTCGCGGCGGCGACGCATGAGCTCATGGCCGATGGCATCGACTGGTGCCTGTCGGTCTTCAAGGACAACTCGGGCGTGATCGCGTTCGATGACACCTGGGCGGTCTGCTTCAAGGTCGAGACGCACAACCATCCGAGCGCCATCGAGCCCTACGGCGGCAGCGCCACGGGCATCGGCGGCTGCATCCGCGACATCATCGGCACCGGGCGCGGTGCCAAGCCGATCGCCAGCACCGACATCTTCTGCGTGGCCGATGTCACGCGCACGGATGTGCCGCGCGGCTGCCTGCATCCGCGTCGCATCCTGCGCCAGGTCGTGAATGGCGTGCGCGACTACGGCAACCGCATGGGGATTCCCACCCTCAACGGCACGGTCTGGTTCGATGACCGGTACGTGGGCAACCCGTTGGTCTACTGCGGCTGCGTGGGCCTGATGCCGCGCGCCTTCGTGAAGGGCCAGGTCCAACCCGGCGATGCGATCGTGGCGATCGGCGGCCGAACGGGGCGCGATGGCATCCATGGTGCCACCTTCAGCAGCGCCGAACTCACCGACACGCACGCCGATGAGTTCAGCCATGCCGTGCAGATCGGCAACGCCATCACCGAGAAGCGCGCGCTCGATGCGATCCTCGCGGCGCGCGATCATGCGCAGGGTTGCCTGTTCAGTGCGCTCACCGATTGCGGTGCCGGCGGGTTCAGCAGCGCCGTGGGCGAAATGGGCGGCACGATCGGCGCCGAGGTGCACTTGGACCGAGCGCCCACCAAGTACGACGGCCTGAGCCCCACGGAAACCTGGATCAGCGAAGCGCAGGAGCGGCTCGTGCTGTCAGTGCCGCGTGCGAACCTGCCCGCGCTGCAGGCCGTGTGCGATGACCACGGCGTGGAGCTGTGTGATCTGGGCACGTTCGGCACGCCCGATCGCTCGATCCGCTTGCTCTGGAAGGGCACCGAGGTGGGCTCGCTCGACACGCACTTCATGCATGACGGCATTCCCACGCCGACGCGGACGGCGATCTGGGATGCCGCGTGGGCGGCTTCCTTCGCGCCCGTCGTGCGGGCCCATCCAGCCGTCGCTGCCGGCGACCTGCAGGGCACGCTGCCGGCGCTGTTGGCGAGTGCGAACATCGCCAGCAAGGAGTGGATCATCCGACAGTACGACCACGAAGTGCAGGGCTCGAGCGTGATCAAGCCGCTGCACGGTCCCCAGTCTGGACCGGGTGATGCCTCGGTGATCCGACCCGTGGCTGCGAGCGTGCGCGGTCTGGCAATGGGCAACGGTCTGGCGACCGGTCTGGCGGCCGATCCCTACTGGATGGGGCTGGCTGCGATCGATGAGTGCGTGCGCAACTTGGTGTGCGTGGGCACGGATCCGTCGCGGATCGCCATCCTTGACAACTTCTGCTGGCCGTCGTGCAAGGATCCGCGCAACCTTGGCGCGCTCGTGCGGGCCTCGCACGCGTGCTACGACGGAGCGAAGGCCTATCGCACGCCCTTCATCAGCGGCAAGGACAGCCTGAACAACCAGTTCACGACCGACGATGGCACCACGATCCAGATCCCGCCCACGCTGCTCATCTCGGGCTTCGGCTTGGTGGAGGACAGCGACCGCTGCGTGACCATGGATCTCAAGGGTGCGGGCCACGCGCTCGTGCTGGTGGGGACTACGACCGCCGCGACCGGTGGCAGCCAGGTGCGCGCACTCGGCAGCAGGGCAGGCGTGGATGAAGTGCCCAGAACGGACCTGGCTGCAGGTCCAGCCAACGCGCGCGCCGTGGCGGCGCTGATCGCCGCGGGCCACGTGCTCAGCGCCCACGACTGCAGCGAGGGCGGGCTGCTGGTGGCGGCGGCCGAGATGGCCTTCGCGGGCGATGTCGGCCTTGAGCTCGACCTGTCGCGCGTGCCGGGTGCGCACGATCCCTCCATCGCCGCCTTCAGCGAAACGCCGAGTCGGTATCTCCTCGAAGTCGAGCCATCGCGGTTGGATGCCGTCTTGGCTGCGCTGTCCGCGGCGGGCATCGTGCATGCGCGTGTGGGTACGACGATCGCGGACCACATGGTGCGTGCCGGGGGTTGCTCATGGTCACTCAGCGATTTGGCCGCAGCCTGGCGCAGCGGCGGAAAGGGATGGTGAGTCCGATGAAGGCTCTGGTCATCACGGCGCCCGGCATCAACTGCGACCTCGAGCTCGCGCAGGCCTTCGAGGCCGCTGGCGTCACGCCCGAGCCGGTGCTGCTCTCGGCGCTCGCGCGCGATCCATCGATCGTTGATCGCTTCGGCATGATCGGCCTGCCCGGCGGCTTCAGCTACGGCGATGACATCGCGGCCGGCCGCATCATGGCGGCCTTGATCCGCGAGCGGATCTATCCGGCGCTGCGCGCGGCCATCGAGCGCCGCGTGCCCATGATCTGCCCGTGCAACGGGTTCCAGATCGCGGTGCAGGCGGGCCTGCTGCCGGGCCCGGTCGATGGCGCATGGCCCATGGAGCCTGCGTTGGCGACCGTCGCGCTCTCGAACAATGCCAGCGCTCGGTTCGAGGATCGCTGGACCCGCATGGAGATCCCCGCCGAGACCGTCTGCGTGTGGACCCGCGGCTTGGCGTGCGATGGCGAGGACAGCATGTTGCCGTGTGCGCACGGCGAAGGGCGCTTCGTGACCACGGCCAGTGTCCTCGCGGCGCTCGAATCCCGTGGTCAGGTCGCCATGCGCTATGCAACGAGCGACAACTTCAATGGCTCGATGGGTGCGGTCGCGGGGCTCTGCGATGCCAGCGGGCTGGTCTTCGGCCTGATGCCGCACCCGGAGCGCTATACGCGCTTTACGCAGCACCCCTGGTGGACTCGGCTTCCCGCGGCGGTGCGTCGCACCGCACCACTTGGGCTTCGCATGTTCCAGGCTGCCGTCGCGTGCGCGCGCGGCGAGGAGGTTGCACGATGACCACGCATGGCTCCGTCCCGCCCCCGTATCACCCGCCTCTGGGCAGCATGTCGCCGCCGCCGCAGGACTTCGACCGCGACCGCGTGAGCCGCATCAAGGTCATCGCCGGGGTGTTGGGCATCCTGCTCGGTGGCTTCGGCATCCACAAGTTCGTGATCGGCGCCGTGGTGCCCGGGGTGATCATGCTCGTGGTCACGCTGCTGGGCACGTGTGCCTTCGTGGGGCTCGGCTGGGCGCTCATCGGGCTGCCCTGCGGCCTCGTACCGGGTGCGGTGGGCGTCATCGGCCTGGTCGAGGGCATCATCTACCTGACGAAGTCCGATGAGGACTTCAACCGCATCTACCTCGTCGGCAAGCGTGGCTGGTTCTGATGCCGTGGACGCCGGCCGCCGGCAGGCCATGGAGTCGCGTTGCCCTTCGGGGCAGTAAGGAGCATCTCATGGTGATCTCGATCCTGTCCGCCTTGTCGTCGGTGGCCGCGTGCACGACTGTGCAGCAGGCTCCCAAGGAAGGCGTCACGCTCACGGTCTATTCCAGCGCCGATCCTGCTGGGTTCGACCCGCAGCGCTTCGTGGCGCAGCAGCGCATGGGCGCAGGGCCGGACTTCGCGTGGCAGGTGCCGGGGTTCGGCGTCGTCAAGAACGTGCGTCGTACGCAGCTCAAGCAGGGCCGAGGCACGCTCGCGATGACCGATGTGGCTGCGTTCATCGACCCGACGAGCGTGAGCATCGTGGACCTGACCGATCCGGCCACGGCGGTGCTCGACCAGCGCTTCGAGTTCGATCTGGTGAGCCCCGACAAGTTGCTCGAGAAGTACGTCGATCGTCCGATCACCGTGATGGATGATCTTGCTGAGTACAGCGGAACCCTGCTGTCGGCCAGTGGTGGCCGATTGGTCCTGCGCACGAAGGATGGCATCGAGATCGTGCCGTCGGCGGAAGCCCGCGTGACGCTGGGCGACCTGCCGCAGGGCTTGATGACGCGCCCCACGCTCTCGTGGACGCTCGATGCACCCAAGGGCGGCGAGCACCTGATGCGAACGGCCTACCAGACCGGCGGCCTGACGTGGCGATCCGATTACAACCTCGTGATCGATCCGTCGTTCACCAAGGCCGATCTTGGTGCGTGGGTCACGCTGCTCAACCTGAGCGGCCAGTCGTTCGACGATGCATCGCTCAAGCTGGTGGCCGGCAGCGTGCAGCGCGTGCAGCCGCGCCAGCCCATGCGCATGGAGCGCATGCTGGCGATGGCCGATGCAGCCGGCGGCGCCGGCGGCGGCTTCGAGGAGAAGTCGTTCGCCGAGTACCACCTGTACACCTTGCCGCGGCCGGTGGATCTGGCGCAGAACGGCGTGCAGCAGATCACGCTGTTCCCCACGGTGTCGTCGGTGCCGGTGGAGCGCGTGCTCGTGTTCGACGGCACGGCGCAGTGGTCGGGCTGGTCGGTGGGCGAGCCGTATGTCGAGGCGGGGGATCCGGGCGTCCAGAGTCCCAAGGTCGCGGTGCTCGTGCGCCTCATGAACGACAAGGCCTCGGGCCTGGGCATCCCGCTTCCGGCCGGCAAGATCCGCGCATCGATGATCGATGCGGCCGATGGATCGCTCGAGTTCATCGGCGAGGACGTGATCGGCCACACGCCCCGCGACGAGCGGGTGACGATCCGCATCGGCGAGAGTTTCGACGTGGTCGGCAGCCGCACGCGCACCGACTTCACGATCGATCATGGCCGCCGCACCATGAGCGAGTCGGTGCGGATCGAGCTGCGCAACCGAAAGCAGGACGAGGCCGCCACGGTGACCGTGCGCGAACGCCTCTACCGCTGGGCGCAGTGGTCGATGACCCATGAATCGCAGCCCTCCGCCAAGACGAGCGCGCAGGCCGTTGAGTGGACGGTGGCGGTGCCCGCCGGCGAGACCCGCGAGGTCACGTATACCGTCACCTACCAGTGGTGAAACGACAACGGGCGCCGAGGCGCCCGATGGTCGTGTGTTGGATGGTGGCGCCGTCGATCGGCGCGCTGGTTCAGCCGAGCTTGGGCGCCGGCAGGGTGGCCGGTGCCGTGGCTGCAACGCTGAAGCTCACATGGTGCGTGGCGAGCACGACCTTGCCGTGAGCCTTCTCGCGGCGGGCGCGTGCCTTGGTGAGCACGCCCTCCACGGTGGCGAAGGCCTTCTGGATCGTCTTGACCTCGTCGGCTTCGAGCGATTCCCAGCCGTTGCCGATGGCAGGCAGGTCGATCTTCGCGGCCATGGCGAGGTCGGCGGCGTGCTCAGTGATGAGCCCGGCAACGAGCTTGGCCATGCGCTGCTGATCACGCGCCGACTTGGGCTGCGTGAACTTGATCACGTCCACGTTCGAGAAGAAGATCGCAGCGACCGGGCCCAGCCGGCCGGCACGACCTGCCGCGGGCTGGGGCACCATCTGGCCAATGAGGCCGGACTTCAGCAGCAGGCCGATGTGGTAGTAGAGGCTCGGCGGGCTCACGTCGAGCGCGCGCGCGATCTCAAGGACCGTGCAGCCGCCCGAGCCACGGATGGTCTCGAGGAGCCGGAGGCGGAAAGGGGAGCGAACGCAATGCCACACGGCGTTGACCGAAAGGTCAATGGGCTGCGTGGATGACTGACGACCAGCCTTGTTCCCCCGGAGAGAGGTCGAAGACCGAGCCATGGAACCTGCCTTGGAATGAAGCGTGGTGACACGATGCACGATGCATCGATTGGAACCCAAGATATCGACTCTCGGCGCGGATCGCTTGATGAATCATGCGATCGCGTGCATCAACGCCAGGATCTGCGTGGGGGTTAGGGTCTCAGCGCGCATCGATGGAAGGATCCCAACCGGGAATGGGGTGGTGCGTCCGAGCACCGCGCCCAATTGCTTGCGTCGGGAGGCGAAGATTCGGTGGACGAAGGCGCTGACCCGATCAGGATCGATCGTTGGCCTGTCCGGGTTGGGAATCACGGACATCATCGCACTGACGACCCGCGGCGCGGGCCAAAAGCATGATCCCGGGAGGGTTTCGAGCATCTGGACCCTGCTCGTCAGTGATACGAGCACCGTGGCGGCGCCGTAGGCATCGGTACCCGGAGCGGCAGCGAGCCGCTGCGCCACTTCGCGCTGGACCGTCACGAACTGCCCAAGGCACATCGGGTGATGCGCCGCAAGATTCAGGACCAGCGGCGTGGCGGCACCGTAGGGAAGGTTGGCGATCAGCCTGAATGGGCGACCGGCCAGCTCCTGGAGGACAGCGGACGACACGGCGTGCTTGCCATCCAGGCAGTCGCCGTGGATCAGCGTGACACGGCTGCCCAGGCGGTCCCGGACGATCGCTGCCATGTCGCCGTCGAGTTCGCAGGCCACCACGTCGCATCCGGCATCGAGCAGCGCTTCGGTCAGGGTGCCGGTTCCGGGGCCAACCTCGAGCACCAGGTCGCCTGCCGCCACGCCGCTGTGGGCAATGAGCGCCCGCAACTTGTTCTGGTCATGCAGGAAGTTCTGCCCGAACCGGTGCTTGGGCTCGAGCCCCCGCGTGGCGAGGATCGCCTTGATGTCGCTGAGCGTCTGCACGGTCAGCGCGCCGATGCCTCGGCCCGCACCTCGCGCAGCACCGAGACCTTGATCTCGCCAGGGAAGGTCATCTCGCGCTCCACGCGAGCGGCGATCGCATCGGCGATCGCACGGGTGCGTGCGTCGTCGACCGATCCGGCATCCACGATCACACGGACCTCGCGACCGGCCTGCACCGCGAAGGCCTCGGTCACGCCCTCGTGCTCGCGAGCGATCGCTTCGAGCTGCTGCAGCCGCTTGACGTACTGCTCCATGCTCTCGCGCCGCGCGCCGGGGCGTGCACCCGAGAGCGCATCGGCCGCCATCACGATCGGCGTGTACGGCGTGGTCGATGGGATGTCGCCGTGATGGCCCGCGACGGCGTTGAGCACGGCTTCGTTGCGTTCACCGTGGCGCACCAGGAAGTCGCGGCCGATCGCAGGGTGGCCGCCCTCCATGTCGTGGTCCATTGCCTTGCCGAGGTCATGCAGCAGCCCGCAGCGCCGGGCGAGCCGGCCATCGAGCCCGAGCTGGTCGGCGATCATCTGGGACAGGAAGGCGACTTCGATCGAGTGGCGCAGCACGTTCTGGGCGTAGCTCGTGCGGAACGACAGGCGCCCGAGCGCTTCGATCACGCGTGGGTGAAGGTTGCGAACGTCGGCTTCGAGCGCCGCTTCCTCGCCCGCCTTGGTGATGCGCTGGTCCATGTCGCGGCGGACCTGCGCCACCACGTCCTCGATGCGGGCCGGGTGCACGCGCCCGTCGGCGACCAGCCGCTGCAAGGCCTCGACCGCGATCGCCTGGCGCACCCGATCGAAGCAGCTCACGGCGATCACGCCCGGCGTGTCGTCGATCAGGAGGTCGGCACCGGTCGCCTTCTCGAGCGCACGGATGTTGCGGCCCTCGCGGCCGATCAGGCGACCCTTGATCTCCTCGTTGGGCACCTTCACGGTGCGCACCGTGGATTCGCCCACGGTCTCGCCCGCGTAGCGCTGGATCGCCATCAGCGTGATCTCACGGCCCTGGTCGCGGGCCGAACGTTCCGCCTCGGAGAGCAGCGTGTGGCGGACTTGCGCGGCCTCGTGCTCACTGTCGCGGCGGGCATCCTGCAGCACGCGCTCCCGCGCCTCGTCACGGGTCATGCCCGCGAGCGATTCGAGTTGCCGCCGAAGGTCGGCCAGCGCCGCTTCGCGCTCGGTCAGTGCGACCTTGGCGCGCTCGAGCGTGGTGGTCGCTTCGCGTTCGCGGTCATTCACGCGCTGGTCGCGATCATCGAGGCGTCGCTCACGCTCACCGAGTGCGGCCAGGCGTGCATCAACCTGCTGCTGCGTGGTGCGGAGTCCTTCCTGGCCTTGCCGCAACTGGGTCAGGGCAACATCGATCTCGCGGTCGATCTGTGCGCGCCGCTCGGCGATCCTGCGTTCGGCCTCAAGTTCGAGCCCCTTGGCGGATGCAGCCGCCTCGGCACGGGCGGTCTCGACGATGGCCGCCGCCTGCTGCCGCGCCACGCGCAGCGACCGTGAACCGATGAACCTGGCGGCCAGAGCGCCCGCCAGTGCACCGCCCACGGCACATGCCCCGGCAAGGGCAACGACCGTCGTGGTGGACATGGCTTGATCCGCTGGCTCGAGCATCGCCCAAGGGTAATCGACCTGCCTGACCCGGCGCGCGGACACCGTACGATCCGAGCATGTCCGGCGTGGTCCAGCGACTCTTCGCGCTTGCTCCCACCAACCCCATCGCTGTGCGCGTGGTGACGGGTGCAAGCCGCCGCACGCGTCATCTGCACCTGCGTGCGGGCTACCTCGGCCTGATGGCCACGATCCTCACGTTGGCGCTGCTCTTCACCGGCTCCGAGGGCATGCGCGGCCTGGCTGCCCGCGGTGCGCAGGCCTTCACGCTGGTGAGCTACGGCCAGGTGCTGGCGATCTGCCTGCTCACGCCGGTGTTCATGGCCGGGGCGATTGCGCACGAATCGAGCCCTCGGACGTGGGAGATCATGCTCACCACGCCGCTGTCGAGCGCGCAGATTGTCCTGGGCAACCTGCTCGGGCGGCTCTTCTTCGTCGTGGCCTTGCTGCTGAGCACCTTCCCGCTCTTTGCCGTCACGCAGCTGTTCGGCGGCGTGAGCGGCGGGTCGATCATGGGCTCCTATGCGATCGCGGCCTCGACGGCAATCCTCGTGGGCAGCATCGCCATCATGCTCTGCGTCACGCGCGTCGGGGGGCAGCGGGCCGTCTTCGCGTTCTACGTCTCCGTGGTCGCCTACCTCTTCGTGACCTACGGGATCGATGCCGGCCTTCGGCAGCAGGTTGGCACGACGCTCGACGTGACCTCGACCACGGTCATCACGCCGCTGAACCCGTTCCTCACGCTCGAGGTCCTGCTGCGGTCCAATCGCTACGTGGTGCCGGCCGAGGGCGGTTTCTGGATGACGCGCCCGGTGCTCGCGCAGGCCGTGCTCTTCCTCGGAACGGCGCTGGCACTCATGGCCTGGAGCGTGCTGCGGGTGCGACTGATCGGCGCCGATGAGCGCGGATCGCTGGGCCGGGTGCGTCAGGGATCAAGCCGGCCGCCGAGCGAGGTCTGGCAGAACGGCATCGCGTGGCGCGAACTGCATGCGCGCAACCTCGGCCTGGGCTCGCTCGTCATGCGCTGGGGGTTCCTCGCGATCGGCGTCGCGGCGTCGGCGGTGCCAGCGATCCTGCATGCGCGCGGCACGCTCAACGATGCGGGATTTCCCGTGGCCATGCTCATCGTGGTCGCCGCCGAAAGCGTGATCGTGGCACTCGCGGCGCTCAACGCCAGCGCCACCGCGGTCACCAAGGAGCGCGAGGATGGCTCGCTCGACATCCTGCTGACCACGCCGATCGATCCCGGTGCGTACCTCTCGGGCAAGTTGCGCGGCATCGTCACCTACCTCTGGCCGATGCTGGCGGCGCCGATCCTTGGTGTGGTCGTGGCTGTCGCGTACTCCATGGCGCGTGGCTTGCTCGTGGCGCTGCCTGGCGGCTCGGTCCGTGCGCCGCTGATCCTGCCTGAACTGGTGATTGCGTTTCCGCTGGTGCTCGTGGCGTTCACCGCGTTCTGCGTGATGGTGGGCCTGCAGTGGTCCGTGCAGAGCAAGGGCACGATCGGCAGTGTGTTCGCGGCGACCGGGGTCGCGGCAGCGGTGGCGATCGTGAGTGGACTCTGCGGTCTCGGCCTTGGCGGGCGCATCCCGGTCGTGGGTCCGTTCCTCGCGGGCTTCAATCCGCTGGCTGTGCTGCAACTGGGGCTCGCGCCACAGGAGCTCTTCGCGTCGCTGACGGTCGAGTCGCTCACGGAGCTCTCGGCCACGCGTGCGGCCCTCGTGGCCGGCGCCATCGCGGGCTCGGTCGGCTACCTCGCCATCGTCGTGGCGATCCGCGCGTCGCTACGGCAGCGCTTCATGATGATCGTGCGGCGGCTCGCCGGCACCGCCTGACCCGCTTCGAACGGGATTTTCAGCGGTTTTCGGCACCGTGCCCTGCGCGCACGCGTGGTCGGCACGGCCCTAGAATCGTCCCTCCCCAAGGAACAACCCATGCACGACCCCTTCAAGGCCAAGGCCACCCTCCAGACCCCGACCGGACCCAAGTCGTACTTCAGCCTCGCTGCCCTCAAGGGCATCGGCAACGTCGATCGCCTGCCGTACTCGATCAAGGTGCTGCTCGAGAGCGTGCTGCGGAACCTCGACGGTCGGGTCTACACCGAGGACCACGTGCGCGCGATCGCCAACTACGACCCGCGCAACCCGGGCGAGGAGGAGATCCCGTTCATGCCCGGCCGCGTGGTGCTGCAGGACTTCACCGGCGTGCCCTGCGTGGTCGACCTGGCTGCGATGCGCGGCGCCATGAAGCGCATGGGCGGCGACCCGCGCAAGGTGAACCCGCTCGTGCCGTGCGACTTGGTCATCGACCACAGCGTGCAGGTCGATGCCTACGCCAGCGGCGTGGCGCTCTCGATCAACAACGAGAAGGAGTTCGAGCGCAACGCGGAACGCTACGAATTCCTGAAGTGGGGGCAGGGGGCCTTCAGCAACTTCCGCGTGGTGCCGCCGGCGACCGGCATCGTGCACCAGGTCAATCTCGAGTACCTCGCCAAGGGCGTCTGGGAGAAGGACGGGGTCCTCTATCCCGACAGCCTCGTCGGTACCGACAGCCACACCACGATGATCAACGGCCTGGGTGTGCTCGGCTGGGGCGTGGGTGGCATCGAGGCCGAGGCCGTCATGCTGGGCCAGCCGATCTACATGCTGATTCCCGAGGTCGTGGGCGTGCGCCTGACGGGCAAGCTGCCCGAGGGCACCACGGCGACCGACCTCGTGCTGCGCGTCACCGAGGTGCTGCGCAAGCACGGTGTCGTCGGCAAGTTCGTCGAGTTCTTCGGGCCCGGACTGGCCGACATGCCGCTGGCCAACCGCGCCACGATCGCCAACATGGCACCGGAGTA
This sequence comes from Planctomycetota bacterium, assembly GCA_018970045.1. Classification (GTDB taxonomy): domain Bacteria; phylum Planctomycetota; class Phycisphaerae; order Phycisphaerales; family SM1A02; genus SYIB01. The sequence continues at coordinate 12,040 of JAGWXC010000010.1, forward strand.
CGGCGCGACCTGCGGCTTCTTCCCGTTCGATGAGCACACGCTGGACTACATGCGTCTGTCGGGCCGCCCCGAGGAACTCGTGCGCACGGTCGAGGCCTATGCCAAGGCGCAGGGCCTTTGGCGGGATGACAGCCTGCCCATCTCCTACGGCGCCGTGGTCGAACTCGATCAATCGACCATCGTGCCCAGCCTTGCCGGCCCGAGCCGCCCGCAGGATCGCGTCGATCTGCCGGCGATGCAGAAGACCTGGCAGGGCGCGCTGCCCAAGCTCAAGGCCGGTTCCAAGGCCACCACGCTGCCGACCGCCACGGCACTCGCCGAGGATGGCGCGGCCGTGATGATGGACGGCGAGGAGTTCATCCTCAAGCACGGCGCGGTCGTGATCGCCGCCATCACGAGTTGCACGAACACCAGCAATCCCAGCGTCATGATCGGTGCCGGACTGCTGGCGAAGAAGGCCCGCGAGCGTGGGCTCGAGCGCAAGCCGTGGGTCAAGAGCAGCCTCGCCCCCGGCTCCAAGGTCGTGACGGACTACCTGAACAAGGCCGGCCTGCAGGGCGCGCTCGATGAGCTCGGCTTCCAGACCGTCGGCTATGGCTGCACGACGTGCATCGGCAACAGCGGTCCGCTCCCCGAAGCGATCGAGTCGGCGATCAAGGGCAGTGACCTCGTGGTGGCGAGCGTGCTCAGTGGCAACCGCAACTTCGAGGCCCGCGTGCACCAAGACGTGAAGGCGAACTACCTCGCGAGCCCGCCGCTCGTGGTCGCGTACGCGATCGCCGGCACGGTCGACATTGATCTGCAGAAGGACCCGATCGGCACCGGCAAGGATGGCAAGCCCGTTTTTCTGCGCGACCTCTGGCCCAGCCAGGCCGAGGTTGATGCGGCCGTCAAGGCCAGCGTGACCAACGAGCAATTCCGCACGCAGTACGCGGATGTGTTCCGCGGCAGCCCGGAATGGCAGGCGATCCGCACGGGCGGCGGCGACATGTACTCCTGGGATGCGAAGAGCACCTACATCCAGGAACCGCCGTTCTTCACCACGATGACCCTTGAGGAACCCGGTCCGATCGGCTCGATCGCCGGCGCGCGCGTCCTGGCCAAGCTCGGTGACAGCATCACGACCGACCACATCTCGCCCGCCGGCAACATCAAGAAGGATGGCCCCGCCGGCTCGTACCTGCAGCAGCATGGCGTGCCGGTCTCGATGTTCAACTCCTATGGCAGCCGTCGAGGCAACGACCGCGTGATGACGCGTGGCACGTTCGCCAACACGCGCATCCAGAATCAGCTTGCGCCGGGCACCACCGGTGGCGTGACGATGGACTTCACGGATGGCCAGGTGAAGCCGATCTTCGATGCTGCCGAGCGCTCCAAGGCCCAGGGCATTCCGCTCATCGTGCTCGCCGGCAAGGACTATGGCATGGGGTCCAGCCGTGACTGGGCCGCCAAGGGCACGTACCTCCTCGGCGTGAGGGCCGTGATCGCCGAGAGTTTCGAGCGCATCCACCGGTCGAACCTGGTCGGCATGGGCGTGCTGCCGCTTTGCTTCCTCGAGGGCCAATCGGCAGCCAGCCTGGGCCTCGATGGTTCCGAGACGTATGACATCGAGGTGCCGAGCACGCTCAAGCCTCGCCAGAAGCTCAAGGTCGTGGCCAAGGGTGCCAAGGGCGTGACGGCCTTCGAGGCCCTGTGCCGCATCGATACGCCGGTCGAAATCGACTACTACCGCAACGGTGGGATCCTCCAGACCGTGCTGCGTGCCATGGCACGAGGCTGAATCACACCGAACTTCCTGCGTGCGCCCGCGGGGCGTGGCCTGGAGCGTGTCTGCTCCGCGCCATGCCCCGCTTCTCATTCCCGGATGTGCTGCGCGAGTGGATCGACCCGGATGTCCTCGGGCTGACGGCGTTGCCGCTGCCGACCCACCTCGATGGCCGTGTCGGGTGGTGCCAAGTCTGCGGGGCATCCTGCGACGGGGCCGATTCGTCGATCGCCTCAGCGGGTCGGTGCGAGCTCCCCGACGGCATCGATGCGTTGATCTCGCTCGGCGACTACAGCGGTCCTGCCGGGCAGGCGGCGCGATTGATCAAAGGCACAGGTTGGACTGATGGCGCATGGTGGTGGGGGAGCGCGCTCGGCACACGGCTTGCCGCGTGGTCGTCGGGAAACGATGGCGCGAGCGATCGTGCTGTCCCCGGCGGTTCGGTGGCCACGAGGTCGACCGACGCGGTGCTCGTTCCTGTCCCCGGCGATCGATGGCGAACGCTGCTGCGCGGCATCGATCATGCGGCCGTGCTTGCGCGCGCGGCATCTGCGTCGTGCGGATGGCCCTGGCGGTCACTGCTCGTGCGCCAGGACGGCACCCGGCAAGCCTCGCGCGATGCGCAAAAACGACGGGCTATGCAGGGGAGATTCAGCATCAAATCAAAAGGGATCATGGTTCCCAATCGAGTCGTGCTGGTGGATGACGTCTGCACGACAGGGTCGACCGGTGCCGACTGCGCTCGAGCGATCCGGCGCGCAGGCGCGCGTTGGGTGGCCTTGGGGGTGCTGGCCAGAGCTCACCGATAAAACCAATCGCCAGATCGGCGAAAAGCCCTGCTTATTGAGCCTTGAACGAATTGTGGACAGCCTCGCAACCCCTTGACAGGACGTTTGATTTGCGTACACTCTCCCTCCCGCCGCAATTCGCAGCGGGCACGCTGGTGCGCTACGCAGCAGTGAGTTTCCTTGACAATCGAGCAGTTGGAACCGCGAGGATGCGGGCTTCGCACGCAACGTTCACAGCGTTGGGTGCAGGCAAAAATCGCTCACTATCACAGTAGTGAGCGCCGACATCCTCTGTGATGCCAGAATGTGATAGATAGTCGATTCTGAGGACTCCTTCGCGGGGCGAAAGCCCATGGCGACGGATGTCGGAAACTTCCATCGGATTGCCATCCGATGGCACCAACAGAATGGTGAACGACCGGCCGGTGCTTTCGGCACCGGTCGCCAGGCAACCTTCATCGAAGATCACAGGGCTTGCCCTGTTTATTCGTCCAATTGAAGAGTTTGATCCTGGCTCAGATTGAACGCTGGCGGCATAGCTAAAACATGCAAGTCGAGCGAAGCAGCAGCAATGCTGACTGAGCGGCGAAAGGGTGAGGAATACATTCCTACGTACCGTGAGGTCGGGGATAGCCAGGGGAAACTCTGGGTAATACCCGATGTGGTCGCAAGATCAAAGATTCATCGCCTCATGAGCGGGGAATGTCCTATCAGGTAGTTGGTGGGGTAACGGCTCACCAAGCCTAAGACGGGTAGCAGGTGTGAGAGCACGGCCTGCCACATCGAAACTGAGACACTGTTCGGACTCCTACGGGAGGCTGCAGTAACGAATCTTCCGCAATGCGCGAAAGCGTGACGGGGTAATGCCGCGTGCAGGATGAAGCCCCTCGGGGTGTAAACTGCTGTCAGGAACCAGGAACGCAATGACCAGTTCCAGAGGAAGAGCCGGCTAACTCTGTGCCAGCAGCCGCGGTAATACAGAGGGCTCAAGCGTTAATCGGAATCACTGGGCTTAAAGCGAGCGTAGGCGGATCGGTAGGCACGTTGTGAAAGCCCACGGCTCAACCGTGGAATTGCAGCGTGAACCCCCGATCTTGAGGCGAGTAGAGGTAGCCAGAACGATAGGTGGAGCGGTGAAATGCGTAGAGATCTATCGGAATGCCGAAGGTGAAGACAGGCTACTGGGCTCGAACTGACGCTGAGGCTCGAAAGCGTGGGGATCAAACGGGATTAGATACCCCGGTAGTCCACGCCGTAAACGATGCGCACTAGGTTGAGGATGCTTGACGCGCCCTCGGCCGTAGCAAAAGTGTTAAGTGCGCCGCCTGGGGAGTACGGTCGCAAGATTAAAACTCAAAGGAATTGACGGGAGCTCACACAAGCGGTGGATCATGTGGCTTAATTCGAAGCAACGCGAAGAACCTTATCCTAGGCTTGACATGCACGGATCAACTCCATGAAAGTGGAGCCACACCCGCAAGGGCGGAACGTGCACAGGTGCTGCATGGCTGTCGTCAGCTCGTGCTGTGAAGTGTCGGGTTAAGTCCCTCAACGAGCGCAACCCCTGTCTCTAGTTGCTAACGGGTAATGCCGAGGACTCTAGCGAGACTGCCGGTGTCAAACCGGAGGAAGGTGGGGATGACGTCAAGTCCTCATGGCCTTTACGCCTAGGGCTGCACACGTGATACAATGGTGCCGACAGAACGATGCGAGGCCGCAAGGCGGAGCAAATCGCTTAAAAGGCACCCCAGTTCGGATTGGAGGCTGCAACCCGCCTCCATGAAGTTGGAATCGCTAGTAATCGCGGATCAGCACGCCGCGGTGAATAAGTTCCTGAGCTTTGTACACACCGCCCGTCAAGTCATGGGAGCTGGCAGCGCCCGAAGTGGCCCCGTTTCAGGGGTCCCTACGGCGAGGCTGGTGACTGGGACTAAGTCGTAACAAGGTAGCCGTAGGGGAACCTGCGGCTGGATCACCTCCTTTCTAAGGGAATGTTCTTAGACATCCCCCGAGAGCGATCTCGGAGATGCAATCGTCAACGTACCTCGTCCACTCACGTGGAAACCGGCTCGGCAACGAGCTGGAATGGCTCCAACTGCTCTTTTCTACAGCGCCCTCGGCTTGCCGGGGGCGCTGTTCTTTTTGGTGCGTTGGTTCGCCTGGTGTGCGCCGCGCTAGCCTGTGGCCATGGACCGTCGCACCTTTCTCGCCTCTGCTGGTTCCGTTGCCGCTGCCGCTCCACTCGCTGCGGGGGTTGGGCATGAGCCAGGAGTTTCCGCGGCTGCGGCGAGTGCCGCGCTGGGCGGCTTCACCGGCTTCTACCGCGGTCCCGTCTACCGACACTCGGTCTGTCGTTGGTGCTACGGAGGCTTCCAACTCGGGGATCTGTGCACCCGGGTGAAGGCCATGGGCTACGGCAGCGTCGAACTGCTGAGCGAGAACGAGTGGTCGGCCGTGCGCGACGCCGGCCTTGGCTGCGCCGTCGCCAATGGCCCCACCTCGATCGTCGAGGGCATGAATCGTCGCGAGACGCATGACCGCATCGTGAATGAGGCCGAGCGTTTGCTTCCGTTGGTGGCCAAGGCTGGCATCCCGCAGATGATCGTCTTCAGTGGCAACCGCCGCGGCATGCCGGATGACGAAGGGCTCGCCAATTGCGCGGACTGCTTGCGGCGCATCATGCCTGCAGCGAAGGCCGAGGGCGTGACGATCATCATGGAACTGCTGAACTCCAAGGTCGATCACCGCGACTACATGTGTGATCGAACCGCCTGGGGTGTGCGCCTGGCCGAGGCGGTTGGCGATGACAGGTTCCGGCTGCTCTACGACATCTATCACATGCAGGTGATGGAAGGCGACGTCATTCGAACGATCCGTGATCACGCCAAGTGGATCGGGCACTACCACACCGGTGGCGTGCCGGGCCGCCATGAGATCGGCGCGAAGCAGGAGCTGCAGTACCCGGCGATCTGCGCTGCGATCGCAGGCACCGGCTATGCGGGATACATCGGGCAGGAGTTCATCCCGGCACTCGATCCCATGGAGAGCCTGCAGTCGGCCATCACGCTCTGTCGCGATCCGCGCATCGGTTGACGGTCGCGCCGCTCGGCCTCGACAGCCCGGGCCATGGACCGGATGAGGCCGAGTTCAAGGACCGAAAACCTGTCGCCGCGATTCAGTCCAAGGAAAAGGTGATCGAGCGCGAGGAAATTCGCTTGCGCGTCGCAGAGTCCGCACTACCTTGCAACTGCTTGGAAGGAAAGGGCCCTCGCCGCGAAAGCGGCACGTCGGTCGGCCCCGCAAGGGGCACCTGCCCCGCCTTCCAGCGAAGCAGGTTTCCGGCACGGGGGCTCACTGGCACGCGATCACTCGCGATGCCTGCGCGGCGCCCCCGCTTGGGGCCCCAACCTTCTGCGCTTCGGGCGCTACCGGACTCCATCGTGGGGGAGTCTGGGGCGCCTTTTTCATTCCGGCAGCGCGTGATGGCCCGGTCTAGGATCTTGGCCCCAACCAAGGAGCCACCATGACCTCGCTGCTCGCTGCTCTTGTCCTCTCACTCATTCCTGTGTCCGACGGCACCCCTGATTACTCGGCGCTGCCGGCCGACCCCGCGGAGATGGAGCAGCGTCTGGCCGCGTGTGCAGTGACGTTCGACAAGGCGATCGAACTCGCCGTGGCCAAGGTGCCGGGCATGGTCGTCGAAGCCGACGTGCACGACCATGGCGGCGTGCTGCAGTACGAAGTGATCATTGGCGGCAATGGCACGATCAAGCGCGTGGTGGTGAACGCGACTAGTGGCGAGGTCACCGCGCCGGCACTCGACCTGAAGGGCGCGGTGGCTGCTGCGCGTACCAAGGTGGATGGCCAGGTCATGAGCGTGGTCTCGGATCAGCTCGCTGACCCGCCGACCTACACCGTCCGCATGTTCCACAAGGGCAAGATGCACACCATCACGCTGAGCGCCGTTGACGGTGCCATCACGAACGCCACCGCTCAGGGGCGGTTCCCCGGCGAAGACACCGGCGACAAGGAACCGGTGGTCCTGCCCAGCGGCCTGCAGTACGTGGATCTGGTCGAAGGCACCGGTGCACAGCCCAGCGGTCCGACCGCGAAGGTCAAGGTGCACTACACCGGCTACTTCAACGACGGCAAGATCTTCGACAGTTCAGTCAGCCGTGGCCAGCCAGCTGAGTTTCCGCTCGGTCAGGTGATCAAGGGCTGGACCGAAGGCGTGGGCAGCATGAAGGTGGGCGGGAAGCGAAAGCTCGTGATCCCGTTCCAGCTCGCCTACGGCCCTGAAGGCCGCGGACCGATTCCGCCCAAGGCCACGCTGTTCTTCGACGTGGAGCTGATCGAGATCGTGAGCGATCCAGGCGCGGCGCCCGCTCCCGGCAAGTGATTCGCCAGTGATCTGATCGCAAGGCGACGTACTGCTCGGTTGACTGATGCGACGCCGGCCATTCACGGCGTGCGCGCGTCCGCCGCGGACGCAGCGGTCGCTTTGGCGAAGGTCGCCGCAGAGGTCGCTCCCACAAAGGCTCGGCTTTGTTCGCTAGGGCTGGATGTCGTCGATCTGCTTCTGGATCTCGCGGTCGCGGGCTTCCATCTGATCGCGCACGTCGAGCGCCTTGTCACGGGCCTTGCCCAGCACGCTGCTCGATTGGCGCTTGCCGGTCGGGGTGGTCGGCGGCTGCCCATTCGGGTTGGTGGCGGGGGCGGGCGCCGGCGCGTTGGTTGCGGCAGTGGGCGGAGGCGTGGCGGTGCTGTAGGTCGCGCCATCATCGCAACCTGCCGCGGCGAGCACGACCATCGCGAACATGGCGGCATTGAGGATCGATCGGTGCATGGATCGGCTGGTGACGTGGCTCATGGGTGGCCTTGTGCTGGAAGCGTGAGGCGGGATCAGGCGAGCCGGTCCGGGTTGAGCGCCAGCAGGTCATCGACCACGAAGAGGCCATCGCGCCGGATGACCTGCCCGTCGAACTCGATGGTGCCGCCGCCGCACTCGGGGCGTTGGATGCAGACGAGGTCCCAGTGGACCTGGCTTCGGTTGCCGTTCTCGGTCTCCTCGTAGCACTGCCCAGGCGTGAAGTGGAAGCTGCCGGCGATCTTCTCGTCGAAGAGGATGTCCTGCATGGGGTGCAGGATCATGGGGTTGAAGCCGAGCGCGAACTCGCCGATGTATCGGGCACCGGCATCGGCATCGAGGATCGCGTTGAGGCGTGAAGCATCGCCGTCGCAGGTGGCGCGCTCGATGCGGCCCTTGCGGAATTCCAGGCGCACGTTCGCGAAGCTCGTGCCGTTGTAGATCGTCGGCGTGTTGTACTGGAGCACGCCTTCCACGCTGTCGCGCACGGGCGCGGTGAAGCACTCGCCATCGGGGATGTTGCGGGACCCGCAGCAGGGAACGACGCCGATGTCCTTGATGCTGAAGGAGAGGTCCGTGTCGCCGGGTCCCTTGATGCGCACGCGGTCGGTCGCCTTCATCCGCGCCACGAGCGGCGCGACCGCCCGTTCCATGCGCGCGTAGTCGACGCAGCAGACGCGGAAGTAGAAGTCCTCGAAGTCGCGCGTGCTCATGCGCGCGAGCTGGGCCATGCCCGGGCTTGGCCAGCGCAGCACGACCCACTTGGTGTGCTTGACGCGGCGCTCCATGTGGACGGGCTTGCCGTAGAGCGCACCGATGCGCTTGGTCTGGTCATCGGGCACGCCCGCCATCTCGTTGGCGTTGGCGCCGCCGCGCAGGCCGACGTAGGCCTGCATGCGTTCCATGCGGAAGAGGTCGCAGTCGGCCCACATCCGCAGCTGATCCTCGGACGCGGCCTCGTTCAGGGCGCGCATGATCCGGGGCGAGCGCTCGGCCACGTGGGGGTGGGCGCCCATGGCACGCGCCGCCTCGACGAGCGACACCACCATTTCGTCCGGGATGTCGAAGGCCTCGATGAGGACATGCTCGCCCTTCTGGAGGTCGCAGGAGTGACGGCTGATGATGGCGGCCAGCTGGTCGAAGCGTGGATCAGTCATGCATCCATGCTAGGGCGCGCCGCCTGCAGGCATCGAAGCTACGGCGCACTGCGTGCGAGCATCGAACGCACGATCACCGCAGCGCGGCCGATGGCTGCACGGTCGACATCGAGGTGGGTCACGGCACGGATCCGGCGCGCTCCCATCGGGATCATGCGTACGCCGACCGCGGCCAGCCGGGTGCAGACCTCGGCCGCCGTGCCGAGCGAGGCATCGATGGAGAGGAAGACCATGTTGGTCTCGATGCCCTCGAGACCCGGGTCGAGCCGCGTGCCGGGGATGCCCTGGAGCAGCGTGGCCAGGTGCCGGGCGTTGGCGTGATCATCGGCGAGTCGCCCGACGTGATGATCGAGGGCGTGGATGCACGCTGCCGCGAGGAGGCCGCTCTGGCGCATGCCGCCGCCGAACATCTTGCGGAAGCGGCGCGCGCGCGTGATGAGCGGGGCGGGCCCACAGAGCGCGCTCCCCACCGGAGCGCCAAGACCCTTGCTGAAGCACACGCTCACGGTGTCGGCGATCGAGGCGAACGAGGCAACGCTGTATCCCGCTGCGATCGATGCATTGAAGAGCCGCGCGCCGTCGATGTGCACGGCGAGGCCTGCGGTGCGTGCGGCAGCGGCCACGGCCTGCGCTGCGTCAAGCGGCCACACCGTTCCTCCGGCGCGATTCTGGGTGTTCTCGAGGACCAGGAGCCGCGAGCGGGGGGAGTGGATGTCGTGGCCGCGGATCGCGGCATGGACTGCCGCGGCATCGAACTGGCCGCGTGCGCCGTCGAGCGAACGGATCATGCAGCCGGACAGCGCCGCCGGCGAGCCGGTTTCGTAATGAATGATGTGGCTTTCGGCGTGCGCGACGATCTCGTCGCCCGGCTCGGTGTGGCAGCGGATCGCCAACTGGTTCGCCATCGTGCCGCTGGGCGTGAACAGCGCCGCTTCCTTGCCGAGCAGCGCGGCGACCTTGGTCTCGAGGGCGTGCACGGTGGGCTCGTCGCCGAGCACGTCATCGCCAAGCGGAGCATCCATCATGGCCTGGCGCATGGCCGCCGTCGGCCGAGTCACGGTGTCGCTGCGCAGGTCGATGTCCATGGCGCCAGTCTAGGGACCGCCGCGGCGCTACCACATGGAGGCGCGGGGCCGGTCGCGGAAGACGCGGGTCCAGACCAGCCGATGGATCGCCCAGGTGCCATCGGGCAAGCGGCGCACGGTGATGATCCAGTCGGTGGGCACGGCACCCATGCCCCCCATGCTGGCGGTCTCGGTGCTGCAGGACAGGTCGACGACCCCCACGCCGGACTCGGTCCGTGCATCGAGCGTCGTGATCCGATTGGAGGCGATCCGGTGCTTGCCGCGAAGGCTCGCCAGTCCGCGATCGATCTCCGCAAAGTCCATGCCGGGTGACTCGGACGATCCATAGTGGATCGAGCCATCGCGATCGAAGCAGCCCCGCATGCCGCCGAGGTTGGCGGTCTCGGCAGCGGCAACGAGGGTGCGGACGAGTGCCTCGGCATGCTCGCCCGGCGTGGTGACGAAGCGGTCCGCGATGGGTGCGGCGACCGCGCCCAGCAGGAGCAGGGCGGCCACGATGAGCAGGCGCGCCATGCCTGACTGCACGGCGAGCGCGGCCACCCCGATCGCGAGGCCCGCCAGGACGATGGCGGTGGGCCATGCACCGGCAAAAAGATGGTTGTCGAGCCAATCACCCATGGTCCTACCATTGTTGCAGATGGCCGTGGAACTGACCGTGGACTTCAGCGAACCGCTCCCGATCTTTGCGCTCGGGTCGGTGGCCATGCTGCCTCATGCAGCCGTCCCGCTGCACATCTTCGAGCCCCGCTACCGGCAGATGGTGCGCGACTGCCTCGCTGCAGCAGGTGACCGAGGCCTGCTGCACGCGCGCGCCATGGCGCTGTCCAGTTGCCACGGTTCGCCGCGACGGCTCCGCGACGTGGCATGCGTGGGCAAGCTCGTGCAGGTGCAGCCTTTGTCCGACGGCCGATTCAATGTCGTGCTGCACGGCGTGACGCGAGCACGCATGATCGAGGTCGAGGCGCCGGAGGGCGACCGGCTCTATCACCAAGCGATGTTCGAACCCATGCGGCCCGAGGATCCGGGCGTGGCGCGTGGCGTGCGACGCGAGCTGCACGGAGCCCTCGCCGATCCCTCGCTGCGGCGGTTCCACATGGTGGATCAGGTGCTGGGGATCGTTGCCAACGCCGAGATCCCTGCGCAAGCGGCCATCGATGTCACGGGCGATGCGCTCGTCCACGGCGACGAGGATCGCTACGCGCTGCTGGCTGCCGGTGACAGTCGGTCGCAGGGCACGATCATCTGGGAGCACGTTCAGCGCATGCGCGGACTGGCACGCGCGGCTGATCGCCAGTCGCATGCCCGCTGGCCCCGCGGCGCATCGTGGAACTGAGTGACCGTCGCGAATCGATCAGTCGGGATCCATCGAACCCGACGCCACTGGACCGAACACCACATCGCGAGGACACCATGAGGCATTGGCTCTGCAAGAGCGAGGAAACCTGCTATTCGATCGCCGATCTCGAGCGTGACGGCCGCGCCGGCTGGGACAGCGTGCGCAACTACCAAGCCCGCAACTTCATGCGGGACCAGATGAAGGTGGGCGATCTGATCCTCTACTACCACTCCAACGCCGATCCGACGGGCGTGGCAGGGATCGCGAAGGTGGCACGGACGGGCGTGCCCGATCCAACCCAGTTCGATCCGCGCAGCGAGTTCCACGATCCCAAGTCGTCCAAGGATGACCCGACCTGGATCATGGTCGAGGTGGAGTTCGTGGAACGATTCCGCGGCGTGGTGACGCTGGCATCCCTCCGCGAGGAGCCGTCGTTGGTGGGCATGACGGTGCTGGCCAAGGGAAACCGACTGAGCGTGATGCCGTGCGATCCCGATCACTTCCGGATCGTGCGGGCCATGGGGCGCGCGCTTGGGAAGCGGTAGGATCCACCTGCACTTCGGTGCAGGAGGTCCGCAATGGGCATGGCCTTGGTGGTGATCGTTGGAGCCTTGCTGGCGTTCGTCGTCGTGGTCGGCCTGTGGGTGATCGGCGTCTACAACGGCCTGCAGCGCGCGCGTGTGGCGACGGAGGGTGCCTTCAGCGGCATCGACGTGAGCCTGAAGAAGCGCCACGACCTTGTGCCCAACCTCGTCGAGACGGTGAAGGGCTACGCCGCGCACGAGAAGGGTGCGCTCGAGGCCGTGATGAAGGCGCGCGCGTCGGCCATGGGCGCCGGCTCGGTCGATGAGCGCATCGGTGCGGAGCAGCAGCTCACTGGCGCGCTCGGCCGGCTGCTCGCCGTGGCCGAGGCCTATCCCGATCTCAAGGCCAACCAGAACTTCCTGCAGCTGCAGGGAACGCTGGGCCAGCTCGAGGGCGAGATCGCCTTCGCGCGCACGGGCTACAACGGGAAGGCCGGCGAGTTCAACACGCAGCTGGCCG
>JAGWXC010000011.1 GCA_018970045.1 Planctomycetota bacterium
CCGTCGATCGCCTTCAAGGGACCGGACTGCAACGATCCGCTCGCGCTGCGGCAGTACGACGCCACTGCAACCGTCGAGGGGCGGCCAATGCGCGACCAGCTCCGGTTCGCGAGCTGCTACTGGCACACGATGCGCAACGGCCTGTCCGATCCCTTCGGCGCACCGACGGCGCTGATGCCTTGGGACGACGGCACGGACTCGCTCGACAATGCCCTGCGCCGAGTCGATGCTTTCGGCGAGTTCCTCGCGAAGACCGGCATCGGATTCTGGTGCTTCCATGATCGTGACGTGGCACCGGAGCGCGCGACGCTCGCCGCCACCGAGCGTGACCTCCATGCCGTGGTCGACAGGCTCGAGTCGATGCAGCGTTCGACCGGCGCGCGCCTGCTGTGGGGCACTGCGTGCCTCTTCAGCCATCCGCGCTACATGCACGGTGCGGCAACCAGCCCCGACGTGAACGTGTTCCTCCACGCCGCCGCACAGGTTCGCGTGGCCATGGAAGCCACCATGCGCCTGGGCGGGCAGGGCTATGTCTTCTGGGGCGGCCGCGAGGGCTACACGACCCTCCTCAACACCGACCTTCGACGGGAGCGCGAGCAGCTTGCGGCGTTCCTGCACCTGGCCGTCGAGCATGCTCGTTCGATCGACTTCAAGGGCCAGCTCTACATCGAGCCCAAGCCGCATGAGCCCTCGACCCACCAGTACGACAGCGATGTCGAGGCCACGCTGAACTTCCTCCGCGAGTTCGGCCTGCTCGGCCACGTCAAGCTCAACATCGAGACCAACCACGCCACGCTCGCGGGCCACTCGATGGAGCATGAACTGCGTGCGGCCATGGCGGCTGGAGCGCTCGGATCGATCGATGCCAACATGGGCACACCCGGGCTGGGCTGGGACACCGACCGGTTCCCGACCGATCTCGCGCTCACGACGCAGGTCATGCTGGCCGTGCTCGACATGGGTGGCTTCACGACCGGTGGCCTCAACTTCGATGCCAAGCGGCGTCGCGAGAGCTTCACCCCGCAGGACCTCGTGATCGCGCACCTTGCGGGCATGGATGCCTTCGCGGCCGGTCTCAAGATCGCCGCCGCGATCCGAGCGGATGGCCGCCTCGCGGCGTTCGTGCGCGATCGTTACTCCAGCTGGCACGGGGACCTCGGTCGACGCATCCTCTCGCGCGGGGCGAACCTCGCTGAGCTCCATCGACTGGCGCATGAGTCGGGACCGGTCGAGCTGGTGAGCGGTCGCCAGGAGATGCTCGAGGACATCGTGAACCAGGTCACGATCCGCGCACTACGGTGAGTCCATGGCACAGGAACTGCTCTTCACGTCGGCACCGAAGGGACTGAAGCCCGGCTCAAGCGGGCCGTGCATCGTGCAGATGTCCGATTCGATGCCGCCGATGCTCATGCAGCGGCTCGAGGCGCTCAGCGTCTACCGCGGGGCCGGGGATGGGCACGAGCCGATCCCATCGCTGAGCCATGTGCTCGTCGACATGAATGGCATGCGGCGTCACGTCGTGAGTCGCGTGGCCCATGCAGGCAACGATCATGCTGGTCGCTCCAATCGCTTGGCGCATCATCTGGTCCTGCACGGCGAGGAACTTGGTCTGGGTGGCCCTGCGTGGCTGGTGCAGCAACCGGTGTTCAAGACCGAGTGGGATGGCCGTGTGACCTACCTCGAAGGCGAGGCGTGGCTGCCCGAGGGACCAGCGCAGCCTGTGCACGTCTGCGCCAACTGGAAGACCGTCGCGGGCGATGCGGGGTGGGCCGGGGTGGTGGCCGAGGCAGCTCTCGCACCATCACCCAAGCCAGTGTGGATCATTCATCGTCGCAACGTGCCGGTGCTGGCGCTGCTCGATGAAGTGGTGTCCGTCATCCCGCCGCGCGAGCGATGGAAGGTCACCTTCAGCACGCAGTTCACGCAGCCCCTGCCCAGCGCCGAGTGCACCATCCGGTTCTGCCTCGCAGGCACCGATGCGGCACAGGCCGCGCTCCATGCCGAAGGCGTGGTGCTGGACCTGTCGTCGCCGGGGCGGCTCGAACGATCAGGCGGGTTGGTAGCGGTGGCCAGGTCCGGTCGTGCAACGGCGGCCTCGCAGGCTCCAGCCGCAACGGCGGTGGCGCCGGTCGCGCTCGAACCCGAGCGTCGCGGCAAGCGCGTGGTGCCGATGCTCGGAGCCAAGGCGCCCACGCGCATCGATCCGGCGCAGCGCCAGGCCAGCATGCCGGCGATCGACATCGGAGGTGATTCGATGGACGAAGCCATGGCGTCAACGGCCGTTCGACATCGTCGGGAACGTCATGCCGTGCCTTGGTTGCCATGGGCCGTCACGCTGATGGTGACGGCATGGGCTGCGATCGTCACGATCAAGATCATCGGCACCGAGGCCCCTGCACCGAATGCAGCCCCGCTTGCGGAGATCACGCCGACGGACTCCGAGCGCGATGGGCTGCGGTCGACGATCGACGCACTCGAGGCGCAGCTCAAGTCCGCCGACGAGGCCAAGGCCACACTGGAATCACGCGTGCGTGAGCTCGACGAGGCGGCATCGCGCGATCGCGCAGCGATCAGCGACCTCCAGTCGCGACTCGCCTCCGCTGCAGCGGGCGATCGATCATCGCGACCCGACGCCAAGCCCGACGCGGGAGCTTCCTCGGAGCCCGCCACACCAGCGTCGACGGATGCCCAACTCAAGCGGCCGCAGGCGGCCAGCGGTGATCAGAGCCTTGGCGTGGTCGGTGGTGCATCGATCTCGATCGCATGGCCCGAGGGCGCGGGCGTGGACCTGGCGTGGGCGGATGGAGCGCTCTCGCAGCGCACGTCGGGCAAGCGAGTGGCACAGCTGCGGCTGGTCGATGGCGCGGCCATCTGGACCTGGGATGCACTGCAGCTTCCGGCGCTCAGCGGGGAGGCGCTTGAATCGATCCTCGATGCTGTCACGGCCGCAGCCATCATGGTCGATGGCCAGCCCGTGGCGACCAAGATCGATCCACGCACGCTGGTGCTGCAGGTCCAGCGCAAGGCCCTCGTGCCCAAGCCGAGCGACCTGCGGACCACGCTGCGATTGCCATGGGCAGGGCCGATCACCGTGCATTCGCAGGATGGCCCCGAGTCGATCGAGCCCGGCCGCATGGCTGCAGTGAACGTCAGCGACGAACTCGGCCCGCGTGGCGTGCTGTCCGTGTCGCTGGCCAGCCGTGGCGACCGCGTGACGTTTTCGTTCACGCCGGATGCATCGCTCGATCAGGACGCCACGCGTCGGCGGCTCGCCGAGGCGACGCAAGCCAACGAGTTCATCACGCTCGTGCGCGAACACGATCGATTGGTCCGGGAGCAGCCCGCGAAGTCGCGCAAGAACCTCGGGACGCCGAAGGGTCGCGATGCCTACGAGGCCTACCTCGCCAAGCACCCGTTGATTGCCGAGAAGATCGTGGCCTACCGGGCCCAAGGGCTCGACGACCTGAAGGACCAGCTCGCGCGCGACAGTACGGCTGCCGCAGCCGAGGTCGAAGCCGCCACCACCGCGGTGGCACGCGGCGATGCGCTGCGTGCGCGGTGGCCCAAGGCGATTGCCGAGATCGCACCGCGCGGTGGACAGGGCTTCGTGCTCCTTCGCATCGAGGCAGTCGGTCCATGAGCGGCGTGCACCATGGCGGGCAGGTGATCGATGCGGCACGGGCGGCCGATGCGTGGCGTGCCCTGCAGGCGGGGCTCATCGAGGATCAGTCGCTCCACGAAAGCCTGCACCACCAAGTGACGCTTGCGCTCGAGGCCATTCGCCGACCGCGACTCGATCGGCGCCCAAGTGCAGCGGCGGCCCGGCGGTTGTCGGAGCGCATCGCGGCGCTCGGTGGCGACGCGGCGATCAGCGCACTCGCAGCGCCGTGGCTGGCTCGCCACGTCGAGGGATCGGCACCGGAGGGGCATGACCTCGTGCCCCTGTCGCAGGATGAACTCAGCGCGATCAGTGGCTTGCTCGGACCGGTCGATGCGCCATCGGGCTGGACGGGCGCGGACGATGCTGATGGCGTCGAGCCTGGGCTTGGTTGGCATCTCCGTCGGACCACGACACCGGAACTGGCCGAAGCCATCGATGCATCGCTCGCGCGGGCCGCGCGCGTGGCGTTCGACCGGCACCGCGCGGCGGGTCGCATCGCGCCATGCTGGACGCTGGCTTCGGAGCTGCATGCATTCGGTGGTCCGTCGAGCCTGTCCCTCTCGACGGAACTCGTGCGATGGCTCGATGCCGTCCGCGGCGTCGAGCCCGAGGTGCTCGCGCGCGTCATGGTCGATGAGTGGCGCGCAGCGTCTGGCCTTCCGGATGATGCCGCGGCGTGGTCGTGGGCCGGTGGAGGTCCCGGCGATGCGTCGTCGCTTGCGGCGGCGTTGGCACTGCACATGCAGGAAGACCGTGCGGCCGCGACGCACGCCGCGCTCGTGGCCCTGATCGCCAACCCGCTTGCTGATGACGCGACCGTCGATGCAGCGTTGTCGCGTCATGCTGACCTGATCGACGCTTCCGTCGACACCGCGTGCGCAGCGCGTGCGCGCACCCACGGCCGATGGCGGCACGGTCGGCTGGCCTGGGGTGCTGCGAAGGTGGCGCTCGGTCTCATCGTGGTGGGCCTCGGTGTGTCGTGGGTCGTTCGTGAACGACAGCTCGATGCGCAGGCGGAAGCGCTCGCAGCGGAGGTGGATGTTGCGGTGACCGCCGGGTTTGATCGTTCGCAGTTCGGCCCCGCACTCACCCTGATGGACCAAGCAGCGGGCGATGGACTCGCGGCGCGCGCCGCCGTGCTCGATGCGGGCGCGCGACTGCGCGAACGCATGGACGCACGTCGTGTCATCGAGGAAGGAGCCCGTGCCGCGCTCGCGGCGGCGGGCTCACCCGATGCTCCCGATGCCCCCATCGATCGCGTGCAGGCCATGCTCGCTGGACCTTCGAGCGATGCCCATCGAGCGCAGGTCGAGGCTTGGCTCGAGCGTGCCCGGCGCGCGGCCGCGGCTCGTGAAGAGGCACTGCGCGTCGCGCTCGCTGAACGCGTCACGGCGGTGCAGCAGGCGATCGATCAGGCCGAATCCGCGGCCCGCACCGGCGGCGATGCTCGCAGCCTGCTGGCGGCGGCGCGTGCCGCCATGCAGGCGATCGTGGACGACCCTGCGCTTCCCGCCTCGCGTGCCGAGGTGTCCGCGGTGCTCGCTCCGCGGCTCGATGCGCTGGCTGCCCGGCTCGATGCGGAGGACGCTGCGGCCAAGGCGCGCGCCGAACGCCTGCAGGCGATCGAGTCGATCGCGTCGCAGGCGGGTGACCCGGCAGCGTACGGCCAGGCGCTGCGAAACTTCATCGAAGCCCGCGCGGACGATCCGCTGGTGCCTGCGTTCGAGGCCGCTGCTCGGCTGGAGCCATCGTGGCGCACGGTCGTGGCCTGGCACGTCCTCGCACGGGGACTCTCGCTGGATCCTCTCCCCGAATCGCTCTCGGCATCGCGCGCGCAACGTGAACGCATCGAAGCATGGCTGAGGGATCACACGGTCGGTCCCGGCGTCGAGGCAGCCCGTCGCTACCTCGCGCTCCTGCCACGCGAGCATGACTGGTCGGCCGGCGTGCAGGCGCGCGTGCGCGATCTGAGGCTCGACGAACTCGCCCTCATCGTGATGCGTGACGGGACCCGCCAATGGCACCGGCGACCGATGACGGCGGTGGTCGAACGCGGCGGCCGGATCACGGTGCAGGCCATCGATTCGGTGAATCAGGCCAAGCCGACCGAGCGGTCGCTCGACGTGCTCGAGATCGTGAGCGATGCCTCGCGTCCGCTGGCGGGGTTGCTCGCGCCGTTGACGCAGCGGCTTGCCGCTGGTGCCGACCACGGACCGGACGCCGCGCTCGCGCTGATGCACGAGCTGGTCAGCGTGCAGCCACCGGCCACGGAGCCGGCGATCGATCCCGTGCTTCGGCTTTACCTCGTGCGTGCGGTGGGGCTTCGCGCGCAGCAATCCCTGCCGGCGCTCGCGTCCTTCCTCAAGCCAACGCTCGAGGCGATCGACCGCGAGCGCGTGGACCAGCAGGACTGGATGGCACCGACGCCCCGGCCCGATTCGGCGCCAACGTGGATCCGTGCGCAGGCCCTCGTGGACTCGATCGCCAAGCTCGATCTTCCCGCGCAGTGGCGCTCGGCTCGCGCGAGGACCGTCATGCTGCTGTCGGCTGCACCAAGGCCCTTCGCGGTGCTCTGCTGGGACGTTCCCGGCGGTGTGCTCACGCCAACGCCGGATCCATCGCACGCCGGCTGGTCGGTCGTGATCCTGCGCCCACCGGAAGGACCGATGGATCCCGTGGGCACTGTGAACCAGGCCGGCCGCGCGGAGTTGATCCGCCCGGACCGCCTGAAGGAACGCCCGTCAGGCTCGTTGCTGTTCGTCGTCCCGCCCGCGCGATGATGGCGAGGGCAACTGCGCGAGCAGTGCAGCAGCCAAGAGCAGCGCCGCACCGCTCACCTGGCGCACGCCCAGTTCCTCGCCCAGCCACACAGCTCCCGCGATCGCGCAGAAGACGCTCTCGAGGCTGAGCAGGATCGCCGTGTGCGTGGGAGGCGCCACATCCTGCGCGACGGCCTGCAGCGTGAAGGCCACGCCGACGGCGAAGATCGCGCTGAGCACGATCGGCGCGGCAGCGGCTTCGATCGAACCCATCGAGGGCGACTCGACGAGGAAGGCCAGCGATGTCGCGATCGTGCCGCCGACCACGAACTGCAGCACGCTCAGCGCGATCGCATCGCTGCGCGGCGCCGCCCAGCCCACGACATGCACGTGCACGGCCCAGGTCACGGCACAGGCGAGCACCCAGAGGTCGCCGCGATTGAGGCCATCGATGAAGCCCTGAAGGTCATCCACCGACATCACATGACTGAAGGAGAGCAGCGTGAGTCCGCCCAGCGAGAGCGCGACCGCGACCCACGCGGCCCAGCCGATGCGCTGGCCGAGGAACCTTCCGATGAACGGCACGAGCACCACGTAGAGCCCCGTGATGAAGCCGGCGTTGGTGACGGTGGTCGTCTTCAGCCCCGTTTGCTGGAAGGCACTGGCGGCCGCAAGGCATGCCCCGGCTGCAAGGCCGCCAAGCACCAGCGGCCGTCGGCGCGAGGGATCACGCAGCGCCGCACGCACCGAGGCCTTGAAGAGCAGCGGTGCCACGACGACCGCGCCCAGCAGGCTTCGCACGCCGACGTAGGTCAGCGCACCCACGTGCTCGTTCGCCCACTTCTGCCAGAGAAAGCTGATGCCCCAGATCACGGCGCACGCCAGCAGCAACCCATCCGCCCGAAGCGGCGTGAGCCAGCGCGGGCGTGCGATGGTCTGGATCGAGTCGCTCATCGGACCGGACGGTAGCAGGGGCGCACGCGGGGCGTGGTGCCACCCAACGCAACACGCCGCGTCCCACCAGGAACGCGGCGTGCGCGATGTGCGTGATGAGGATACCGATCAGCCGTGGATGACGCGACCTTCGGTCGCGAGCGCCGCCTCGTGGATGGCCTCGTGCATGGTCGGGTGCGCATGCACCGTGTGGATGATGTCCTCAGCCAGGCCTTCCATCGCGATGCCCAGGCAGATCTCGCCGATGAGCTCGCTCGCGTCGGTGCCGAAGATGTGGCCACCGATGATCTCGCCGTACTGGCCGACGATGATCTTCACGAGGCCTTCGGTCGCACCCACGGCGATCGCCTTGCCGTGCGCCTTGAACGGGTACTTGCCGACCTTGTACTGGATGCCCTTGGCCTTGGCATCGCGCTCGGTCATGCCGACGCTGGCGACCTGCGGATTGCAGTAGGTGCAACCGGGGATCGCGGCGTAGTTCACGCCCGGCACGTCATGGCCCTTCATGCGCTCGACGCACGCCACGGCTTCCTCGCTGGCAACGTGGGCCAGCCACGGCGGCCCGATCACGTCGCCGATCGCGTAGATGCCCGGCACGCTGGTCTGGTAGGTCGGGCGCGGCTTGTCCTTGAAGTCGGTCCACACGTGGCCCTTCTCCATGCGGATGCCGAGCGCGGGATCGAAGAGGCCATCGGTGCGGCCCTGCACGCCGATCGCGACCAGCACGACCTCGGCTTCGAGCTTCTCCGACTCCTTCTCGTCCTTGGCATCGACGATGGTGACGGTCGCGCCCTTCGCGCCCTGGTCGATCGCCTTGGTGACCTGGCCGAGGCGGAACTGGATGCCCTGCGCGGTGAACGACTTGAGCGCGGCGGCCGAGATGTCGTCATCCTCGACCGGCAGGATGCGGTCCTGCATCTCGATCACGGTGACCTTGGTGCCGAAGGCGTTGTAGAAGTAGGCGAACTCCATGCCGATCGCGCCGGAACCGATGATGACCATCGACTCGGGGCGCTTGGGGAGCGTCATCGCATCGGCCGAACCGATGATGACCTTGCCGTCGTTGGCAGCGAAGGGGAGTTGTCGCGGCGCAGCACCCGTGGCGATCAGGATGCGGTCGGCGGTCACGACCTGGTCGGCGCCCTCGCCGGTGCCCGCGTAGTAGGTCCCCACCGCCTTGCCCACCTGCACCTTGCACGGACCCGCAGCGGTCTTGCCGCTCAGGATGCGCGCATGGCCCTGGATGTGGTCGATCTTGTTCTTCTTGAAGAGGAACGCGATGCCCGAGTTGAGCTGGGTGGTGATGCCGCGGCTGCGGCCGATGACCTTCTCCCAGTTGAGCTTGACGGCCTTGGGGTCGATCTCGATGCCGAGGTCGGCGCCGTGGCGGATCGCCTCCATGTACACCTCGGCGTTGTGAAGGAGCGCCTTGGTGGGGATGCAGCCCCAGTTGAGGCACACGCCCCCGAGCTTGTCGCGCTCGATGCAGGCGACCTTCATGCCCATCTGTGCCGCGCGGATCGCGCCCACATAACCGCCCGGTCCGCCGCCGATCACGATGAGGTCGTAGTGCTTGGTCTCAGCCATGTGTGCTCCTCGTTGCGCCCGGCGCGGCCGGGCAAGGGGGGCGGCATTCTAGCCCTCGCCGCCGGGCCCGTCGGGTGCGCGCTACCATCGCGCGCCCACAGCAGGAACCACCGTGCGCACGGCTCTCATCAGCGACATCCATGCGAATCTCGAGGCCCTGCAGGCCGTGCTCGCCCACATCGATGGGCAGCGGGTCGATCGCATCGTCTGCCTGGGCGACATCATCGGCTACGGGCCCGATCCGGTCGCGTGCGTGGACATCGTGGCCAAGCGCTGCGAGTTCGCGCTCATGGGCAACCATGACTTCGCGGCGCTCTACGAGCCCACGAACTTCAATCAGGTCGCCGAGCAGGCCGCGTACTGGACGCGGTTCCAGCTCGAGAGCGAGGCGAGCCCCGACGAGGCGCGCCGGCGCTGGTCCTTCCTCAACAGCCTGCGCGTGCGCGTGGCGCGGGACCGCGACTTCGGCGAGCCGGCCGCCGCCGATCCTGCGAGCCGCTACCCGTACCTCTGCGTGCACGGCTCGCCGCGCCGGCCGATCAACGAGTACATCTTCCCTGACGACGGCGACCGCAGCCAGACGAAGATGGCCAGCATCTTCGATCGATTCGAGCACGTCTGCCTGGTCGGCCACACGCATTGCCCGGGCGTGTTCATGGAGTCCGCCGCGGGCGAGGACGATGGGGATCGTGTGTACGAGTTCTATCCACCGACCGAGCTCGAGGGCGCGCGGTACCAGATCGTGGCCGGCACCAAGGTCATCCTGAATCCAGGCTCAGTGGGCCAGCCGCGCGACGGCATCGTCGAGGCCAGTTACGTGATCCTCGACACCGATCCGTCCCGCGAGGGCATCGTGGAATTCCACCGACTGCCGTACGACGTGCAGACCACGGTCGACAAGATCAAGCGCATCCCCGAGATCAATGACTGGCTCGGCGAGCGATTGCTGCAGGGCAAGTGATGCCCAGCGCCTTTGACGGACATCAATCATGAAGCGAACGATCGTGACCTTCGTCGTCGTGGCCATCGCCACGGCGCTTGTCTTCGCCATCATCACCGGCGGCGGGCGCCCCAAGGGCGAGGCTGACACCGCTTCCCAGGCTGCGCCTGCGTCGAACCAGTCGCCATCCACTGGGTCGACCAACGAGGCCGCCGCACCGGCAGCCACGGCAGTTCCCGCGGCCACCACCGCGACCGATGCCACGGCGGCTGCGGCCGCTCAGGCTGCGCCAGCGGCCACGGCTCCGGCCGTCAAGCAACCTGTCTGGCAGGCCAAGCCGGCCGCGGCCGCAAGCGGCAGCATGATCGTGGGCGGCCCGCTGACGGATGCCGATGCGCGAATCCAGCTCGAGCTGACGGCGCGTGGCGCGGGAATCGCGCGTGTGCTCTTCGCCCACCAATGGAAGACAGCGAAGGCGCGCGTGGCCGCCGAGCGCGCGATGGCCGGCAAGGGCGAGTTCCCTTCCGATGACGAGCGCTACCGGCTCGAGCCGATCGACACGATCGTCGGCCAGTCGGTGCCGCTGCTCGCCGTGAACTCGCTCATGGTGGATGGCATCGCCGTGAACATGTTTGCCGCTGCCGGCGGCGCACCGATCTGGGCTGCAGCGGGCGATGGCGCCTTCGAGACGGTCGTGCACGACGAGGCCGGCGCGCCGATCATCAAGGCACGCCGAGCATTCACCGTTTCGGGGCACGAACTGCGCATCACCCAGTCGGTCGAGTCGCTCGACGGCAAGGAGCACCGCGTGCGCTGGATCCACTACGGCCCGGGTGACCTCACGCTCGAGTCGGGATCGCTCATGGACATCCGCAGGTTCATGATCGGTGCGCTGCTCTCGGAGAAGCGCGACCCGGGACAGTCGATCGTGCTGAGCAACGACACCTCGATGGTCCGCAGCTCGGTCGTGTCGCAGCTCGAGGCAGGGCAGTGGGACCTGTGGCCGACCGCCGCGAGCACCGCCGACCAGCGCACGCTCTCGTGGTTCGGCACGACCAACCGTTACTTCGCGCTGGCCATCCACTCCGGCCTCGACAATGAGAAGGGCATTCCCAGCCTGCGCGCAGCGCCCGCGGTCGAGCGCATCCAGGCGCAGTTCGGCGATCCGGTTGCCACGGGCCTGCCCATCTTCACGGTCGTGACCTCGGGTGAACAGGTGGTCGCTCCCGGAGCCGCCGCATCGATGCGCCTGGGCGTCTACGCCGGCCCGCTCGAGCGCCGCGTGCTGCTCGATGAGCAGCCGATGTCCACGCTCGGCATGATCGGCATGATCGTGTACGAGATGGGTGGCTGCTGCACCTTCTGCACGTTCTCGTGGCTCGCGAACGGCCTCGTCGTCTTCCTCGGCCTGCTGCACGACTGGGTCGTCTTCGACTGGGGCCTGGCGATCATCGCGCTCACGATCCTCGTCCGTCTCGCGTTGCACCCGCTCACGCGCTCGAGCCAGATCTCGATCGCGCGCTTCAGCAAGCAGATGGCCTCGCTCAAGCCTGAGCTCGATGCGCTGCAGAAGCGCTTCCCGGGCGACAAGGCGCGCATGCAGCAGGAGCAGATGCGGCTGTACCGCGAGAAGGGCATGAACCCGCTGGGCTGCCTGGGCGGCCTCGCGCCGATGGTGCTGCAGATGCCGATCTGGATGGCGCTGTATGCGGTGCTCTACATCGCGTTCGAGCTGCGCCAGCAGCCCGCGTTCTTCGGCGTCTTCCAGGCGATCAGCCCGGACTGGGCGTTCCTCAACGACCTGAGCGCGCCGGACCGGTTCATCGCGCTGCCGATCTCGGTGAACCTGTACCTCTTCACGCTCGAGAGCATCAACCTCGTGCCGCTGCTCATGGGCGTGGTGTTCTGGCTGCAGCAGAAGTACTCGGCGCCGCCGACCACCGCACTCACGCCGGAGCAGGAACAGCAGCAGAAGATCATGAAGGTCATGATGCCGATCATGTTCCCGATCATGCTCTACAACGCGCCGAGCGGGCTCACGCTCTACATCGCCACGAGCACGTTCATCGGTTTCCTCGAGTCCAAGCGCATCCGTGCGCAGATCGAGACGATGGACCTGCTCAAGGCCGGCGAGGGCGGTGGCAAGGGGCTGTTCGGCGGTGCATTCGCGCGCGCGCTCGAGCAGGCCCAGGCCAAGGCTCAGGCGAAGCAGCGCGGCGGCCGCTGATCCCGTGATGGAGGCGTCGGCGACCATCGTGGCCGTCGCCTCGCCGCCCGGCCATGGGCTGCGCGGAATCGTCCGGCTGTCAGGCACAGCATCGTTGCCGATCTGTGGGCTCTCGCTCGATCTGCCAGCTGGCGTCGTGCCCTGCGTGCTGCCTTGGAACGGTTCGAGCGCGCTCGCGGTCGTGTCGCGCGCGCCGCGGTCGTTCACCGGCGAGGACTGCGTCGAGCTGCTGCTGCCGGGGCATCCTGCCCTCCTGGAGGATGCCGTGCGTGCCTGCATCGCGAGGGGTGCGCGTGCGGCCGAGCCCGGCGAGTACGCAGCCCGTTCGTGGCTGCACGGCAAGCGATCGATCGACGAGGCCGAGGGCATCGCGCTGGCGATCGCGGCGACGAGCGATGCGCAGTTGCGCGCTGCCCAGCGCTTGCAGCGCGGGGAGGCGGCGCGAGCGGTCGATGACGCACGCGACGGCGTGGCCACGCTGCTCGCGCTCGTCGAGGCGGGCATCGATTTCACCGATCAGGAGGACGTGGTCGCCATCGGCGGACGAGCCCTGGCGGACCGACTTGGACCGATCGTCATGAGCCTTCGCGCGCTGCATGCCACACCTGTTGCTGGTGCGATCGAGCGACCGGCGCCGTGGGTCGTGCTGGTCGGTCCACCCAATGCAGGGAAGAGCAGTCTCTTCAATGCGTTGCTCGGACTGGAGCGCACGGTGGCGTCGCCACACGCGGGGACGACGCGGGATGCCGTCCCCGAGCCAATCTTCGTTGGAGGGCAGGAGGTCATGCTCGTCGACGCGCCTGGCATCGAGTCGCCGCGCACGGCGCTCGATGCCGCAATGCAGGAGCAGGCGCGGCAAGCCATCGCGCGAGCGGCGGTCATCGTGCGCTGCGTTCCGCCGGGAGCCAGCGTGCCCGAGGTGGCGTCGCATGAGCTCATCGTGCACACGAAGCGGGACGACGGCGGCATCGCGCCGCCCGGCACGATCGCGACGAGCGCCCACCGTGGCCACGGACTCGACGCGCTGCGCGCCGGGATCGCAGCGCGACTTGGGTCCGCGCAGGCCAGCGAGTCGGCCGAAGGTGCGGCATTGCTTCCGCGTCACCGTGCCGCGATCGACGCGGCGATCGATGAGCTGGAGGCCGCAGCCACTCGCGCGTGTGAGGGTGGCGCTTCGCTGCCCGATGCCGAGTTCGTGGCAGCGCACCTGCGCGCGGGGCTCGATGCCCTCGGCACGATTGGCGGGTCGGTGACGCCTGATGACGTCATTGGGCTTGTTTTCGCGCGATTCTGCGTGGGCAAGTGACTCAGGACGGCCCGGCGCCGACGCGACTGCGCACGCGCACCAGCTTGCCGCCGGTCGCCTCACGCAGCGTGGTCTCGAGCCCTTCGCGCAAGGCGCGGTCCAGTGCGTACGTCACGCTGGCGCTCGGCACGACCACCGTGAGCACCCCGGCAGCGAAGCCTGCGAGCACGCATTGATCGCGCAGCGCCGGCGGTGCCGAGGATTCCCAGGCCTCCGCGATGCCCGCGAAGCGCTTGGCGGCATCCCGCATGGTGCGGCGCAGTGCATCGAAGTCGGCACCGGCGGAGGTCTCGCTCCGCGGCGCTGGCCGTCGATGCCACCGCTCGAAGTCCCGCATGCGCCGCTCCGCGTCGTGCATGCCGATCAGGCTATCCTCCCTCGACCGTGGTCCGCATCACGCTTCAAGGCATCCGCAAGTCCTACGGCTCCGTGCCGGTTGTGCACGATCTCTCGCTCGAGATCGAGCCCGGCAGCCTGTTCTTCCTGCTTGGCGGCTCCGGCTGCGGCAAGACGACGATCCTGCGGATGATCGCGGGCTTCATCGAGCCGACCGCAGGCCGCATCCTGTTCGACGGCCAGGACGTGACGGCCCTCCCGGCCGAGCAGCGCCAGTGCGGCATGGTCTTCCAGTCGTACGCGCTCTGGCCGCACATGACCGTCCGCGACAACGTGGCCTTCGGCCTCGACGTCCGTGGCGTGAAGGGGCAGGAGCGCGCACGCCGGGTGGATGAGGCACTCGCGATGGTCCGCATGGAGCAGTACGCGGATCGCAAGCCCAACCAACTCTCGGGCGGCCAGCAGCAGCGCGTGGCGCTTGCGCGCGCGATCGTGTTCCGGCCGCGGGTGCTGCTGCTCGACGAGCCGCTGTCGAACCTCGATGCGAAGCTGCGCCTCGAGATGCGCCACGAGATCCGGCGCATCTGCCGCGAGCTCGGCATCACGACCGTGTACGTGACCCACGACCAGGACGAGGCGCTGTCGCTGGCCGATCACGTCGTGGTGATGCGCGATGGCCGCATCGTGCAGCAAGGCTCGCCGCGTGAGCTCTACGAGCGTCCGAAGACCCGCTTCCTGGCCGAGTTCCTCGGCGAAACGAACTTCATTCCCGCCACCGTCGAAGGCTGCGTCGATGGGCGCACCGCGCTGCGCACCATGCTGGGCACGCTCGAGTCGTCTCACGCGGGCGATCGAGCCGTCGGCAGCCAGGTGCTCCTGAGCGTGCGCACCGAGGCGTGGCGGATCGACCCGGCAGGCCCCG
The DNA here is from genome assembly GCA_018970045.1 of Planctomycetota bacterium. Taxonomy (GTDB): domain Bacteria; phylum Planctomycetota; class Phycisphaerae; order Phycisphaerales; family SM1A02; genus SYIB01. Next base: position 14,693 of record JAGWXC010000011.1, read on the forward strand.
TGTCGTTGCCGTGCATCCAGAGCACGTACCTCGGCAAGCTCGCCCAGCACGAGCTCGACGCGAGCGGGCTCCGGCTCAGGGTGACCGAGCTCAATCCGCCGGTCGCCGATCGTGCCGGGCAGGCGGTCCGGCTGTCGGTCGATCCCGCGCAGGTCATCGTGCTCGACGGGGAGTGACGCCGTGCATCGCGTGCGCTCCGCGCGTGCCCATGCCCCTCCATCGATCGTTCGGGCATGCCGCGGAGGTAGCCTGCATCCATGCATCACCTCCTGATCATCGTTGCGAGTCTGGTCGCACTGTCGGCAACCCCGCCCACGCCCGAGCAGATCAGCCGCATCCAGGATGCCCAGCGCACCTTCTTCAAGGAGCATCAGCAAGGTGCATCCCAGGAGGAGCTCACCGCGTTCTTCACGGGACTGCTCGAGGGCATCGAGCCGGGCGAGTGCTCGTGGTCGCAGCTCAAGCAGCTCATGGGCCCGTGCTCGATGGTGCCGGCCAAGCGCGACGCCGCGCAAGCGCGTCTCAAGCAGCTTTCGGGCGAGGCGAGCGCCGATGGCTTCGACGCCTTCGTCTACGCATCGTCCATGTCGAAGGACGATGCGCCCACTGCGGCTGCGCTCTTCGGTCACCCGGGCTATGCCGCGTGGAAGCAGTCGGCTTCGCCCGCTGACCGCACGCGTCTGATCGGCCGCTTGACCTCGGACCAGTTCGCACAGGCTGGGGCCGAGGTGAAGGAACTCGAAGCGTGGTTCACGCCTGAGCGCAGCGCGAAGGACCTTGCCGCGGGCGTGCAGCTCGTGGATGCGATCAAGCGGCTCGCGCCCGATCCTGATGAGGGCGAGCAGTTCCGGTTGCGCCTGCTGGCCGCGGTCGTCACGGCGAAGGAGAAGGCTTCGCCCGAGGAGAAGACTGCGCTCGCCAAGCTCGCGAAGAAGCTCGACAACGCGATCACGCGCGGCGAGTTCATGGATCACCCCGCACCGAAGCTTGCCTTCACGTGGGCGCAGGATGCGACCGGCCCCGTGAAGCTCTCCTCGCTCGATGACCTCAAAGGCAAGGTCGTCGTGCTCGACTTCTGGGCGACCTGGTGCGGGCCGTGCGTGGGCAGCATCCCCAACGTGAAGGAGCTGCGCGCGCACTACAGCCCCGATGACGTGGCGATCGTCGGCGTGACGAGCTTGCAGGGCAAGCACTATCCGGGTGGTGCCGCACCGATCGATTGCACGGGCGATGCGGCCAAGGAGCAGGCGCTCATGGCCGAGTTCATGAATGCCAAGGGCATCGACTGGACCATTGCCTTCAGCGAGCAGGAGGTCTTCAACCCCGACTACGGCGTGAACGGGATTCCGCACGTGACGATCCTCGACGCCGAGGGCATCGTGCGCCACACCGACCTGCATCCTGCAGACCCGATGCACGAGAAGTGCGCGAAGATCGATGCGCTGCTGCGCAAGCAGGGCAAGACGCCGCCGGCGGCGCCGCCCGAGCCCAAGCCGGAGGCGGCTCCGGACGGCGCTGCCGTGCCAGCGGTGCCCACGATCCCTGCCGTCCCGATGATCCCGGCGGGCAAGCCATGAGGCTCGCTGGCGAGGTTGCGATGGTCACGGCTGCGGGTGCAGGCATCGGTCGCGCCTGCGCGGTGGCCCTCGCGCGCGAGGGCGCGCAGGTGATGGCGACCGACATCGATGAGGGTGCGCTCGCCGCGCTGGCACGCGAGGTCCCCGGCGTGCGCACCATGCGGTGCGATGTGCGCGACGACGCCTCGGTCCGCGCCGCTGCCGCTGCGGCCGGTGAGGTGAGCGTGCTGCTCAATGCAGCAGGCATCGTGCACCATGGCACGGCCCTCGACGTGACCGATGCGGAGTGGGACTTGGCCTTCGATCTCAACGTGCGCGGCATGCATCGATGCATCCGAGCCGTGCTGCCGGGCATGCTCGCGCGAGGACGTGGAAGCATCGTGAACATCGCCAGCGTCGCCAGCAGCATCAAGGGCGCGCCCAACCGGTATGTCTACGGTGCGACCAAGGCAGCAGTCATCGGGTTGACGAAGGCGTTAGCAGCCGATGTCGTCGCCAAGGGCGTTCGTGCCAACGCGATCTGCCCCGGCACGGTGCAGAGTCCGTCGCTCGAGGGGCGCATTGCGGCGCAGGCGGATCCGGTGGCGGCGCGTGCAGCGTTCCTCGCGCGCCAGCCGACAGGTCGATTCGGCACGCCGGAGGAAGTCGCAGCGCTGGCCGTCCATCTGGCCAGCGACGAGAGCGGCTTCACCACGGGTGCCGTGCACGTGATCGACGGCGGCTGGAGCTGCTGAGCGCAGCGCACCCGGTGCCCCGCGCGCGATCGATGCGCTAGCCGCGCGGTGCGCGGTGCGGCATGCGATCGCGAACGAGGCTCCACGCGACGGCGACCGCCGCGAGCATGGCGAGCATCTGGATGGCACCCATCCATCCGAAGGAACGCGTGACGGCCTCGAGATCGGCCGGTGTGGCGGCGTCGGCATCAAACGTCGGGAGTCCCGTGCGGGCCAGCACGGTTGCGGCGATCGCCACGCCGAGTGCGTTGCCGACTTGCCGAGCGGTGGCGGCCAGACCCGCGCTCTCGCCACGCTGCTCGGGTGGCACACGGCTCACCACGTCGGTCTGGATCGGATTCATCAGGAAGGCCATGCCGGCGCCATGCAGCGTCATGCCGATCGCGATGATGGCGTACGACCGCCCAACCATGCCCATCGCGATCGCACCGAGCCCAAGCGCGCAGAGGACGCTGCCGACCCGCACCACGCCCACGGCGCCGCGTTGGTCATAGACACGACCGGCCACATGGACGAGCAGCAAGGCAGGCAGCGCCAGCGGCAAGCCGGCCAGGCCGCTTTCAAGCGGCGTGAATCCGAGCGCACCTTGCAGGTAGGCCGGGCCGAACATGGTCTGCCCGATGGTGGCGACCTGCGTCAGCCCAAGCACGATCACCTGCCCAAGCAGCGTGCGGTCCCGAAAGAGCCGAAGGTCAAGCAGCGGTGCCGTGAGCGTGAACTGCAATCGTGTGAAGAGCGCCACGAGTGCCGCACCCACGATGAGTGCGAGCAGGCCGATCCATGGCTCGATGCCCTCCGTCGGTCGTGCCTGTTCCTGCAGCCCGAACACGAGCGCAGGCAAGCCCGACACCAGCAGCGCTGCGCTCGGCCAGTGGATCGGCCGTCGCTCGGCCTTGGGTTCGACCGGCCGCACGATCGCCACCAGGGCCAGTGCTGCGATCGCCACCGGCAGGTTCACGCCGAAGATCCACCGCCATCCGGCCCATTGCGTCAGTGCACCACCAAGCACTGGACCGAGCATCATGAAGAGCAGCGGCACGCCGACGTAGACGGCCATCGCCTTGCCACGCTTGCCTTCGGGGAACGCGCCGGCCACCATCGCGCTCGAGGCGGGCTGCATCAGGCACGCACCGAGGCCTTGCAGCACACGCGCGCCGATCAAGACCTCGCCACTCGGTGCCAGCGCACAGCCGAGGCTGGCCAACGCAAAGATCGCCACGCCCGCCTGGAACGCGCGCACGCGACCGATCACGTCGCCGAATCGGCCGCCGATCGCCATCGCGCCGGCCAGCGCGACGAGATACGCATTGACGACCCAAGCACCACCCGCGACGCCGAGGCCCAGATCATGCTGGATCGCCGGCAGCGAGACCCCCACGATCGTCGCGTCGAGGAAGACCATGGCCAGGCTGCCCGTCATGGCCGCGAGCACGAGCCATGGATTGGTCGCTGGCTTGGTCATCGCCGTCGATGGTAAGGCGGTGCTTCAGCGCACAGGTTCGTGGCGAAGGAGCGTGGCGTCGATGGCCCGCGGCTCCGTGCCCGGCGCGTCGGCGGGTGTGGTCCAGAGGAGCTTGAGGCTCTCGCCGCCGTCGGCCTCGATGTAGCGGATCGTGAAGCGATGCCAGCCTAGGTCGAGCGCTGCCTTGCCCGTCATGCGGGTCGGGCCGTGCAGCCCGTCATGATCAACCACGCGATGCCCATCGATCTCGAGCGTGCTGCCATCATCGCTCTCGAGTGTGAAGGCATGGATGCCGGCATGGTCGCAGAGGATGAACCCATCAATGCGCAGCGCGAAGGCATCGGCCGGCCGAGCCGCGGGAAGCGCGATCGTGTCGGCCGTGCCGCGCGTGATGCCTGGACCGCGCCACGGCTCCGGCGGCACGCGCTCGAAGCGGCCGGGCATGATGGACCACGAGACGCCGGGCTCCGGAGGCACGTCATCACTGCCGGGAATCCACTCGGCACGACGCAGGATCGCCTCGAACGGTGCGCCCGCCGCCACGCCATCGACGAAGGTCCGCGCACGCACCTGCGTGGTGCGCTGCACGTTGATGGGCACGGTGTAGCGGGGGGAGTCGATCGTGGGGGCGGTCGCATCGAGCGTGACATGGATCTCGCCCGCGGCAGGGAGCTTGAAGGCCAGTTCAGTCTCGTGCAGGAAGAGGTCCTCGCCTCCGATGAGTTCCGGCGTCCCCACGATCGCGGGCTCGCCGTCCCACTCGAGCACGATCACCGAAGCGGCAGGATCCAACGCGCCCTCGCCGATCGTGATCGAGAGCGACGGTCCGTTCGCGCGAGTCGACACGGCGATGCCCGGCGCGCCGAGCACCCGCGCGCGTGCCGGCACGCCTGCGATGCCGTCGATCGTGATGGTGCGGTCGGTCGGCAGCTCGAACACGATCGCATGCACACGGTGGCGGTCGGCGCTCGCGGTCAGGCGACCCCAGGCCGGGCGAGCGCACGCCACCGGTCCGCATCCACGGATCGCCTCGCCGTTCGTGCGCATCCATGCGCCGAGTGCCGTGAGCCGTTCCTGCGTCGGTGCATCGAAGGACCCATCGCCCATCGGCCCGACGTTGAGCAGGTCGTTCCCATCCTTGCTCACGATGTCGACGAGGTTCCTGATGAGTTCGGTTGCGGGCTTCCACCTGTGGTCATGCACGACATGGCCCCACGTGCCGTTCATCGTCATGCACGTCTCCCATGGTCGCGCGGGGAGCACACCATCCGGGATCCTGTTCTCCGGCGTGGCGTAGTCGCCAGGCAGCGACCATCGATCGTTGACCAGGATGCCTGGCTGCGCTGCACGGACGGCAGCCATGAGTTCCTCCGCACGCCACGTCGTGGAGGAGTGTTCCCAGTCACCGTCGCCCCACAGGATCGCGACCGGCCCGAAGCGACCATCGGTCAGCTCCTTCACCTGCGCGTGCATGCGATCGACGAACCGCGGCATCGAGGCCCCGTCGGTCGTGCGCGTGTCCCACTCCCGGCGCGGCAGGTAGTCGCGATCGCTCCAGTCCATGAGGCTGAAGTAGAGACCCAGCCGGATGCCGTGCCGCTGGCATGCCTGGGCGAGTTCCCGCAGCGGATCGCGCCCGGCCTTGCCGAAGGGCGTGCCCATGAGGTCCAGGTCCGTCGTCGCGCTGTCCCAGAGCAGGAAGCCGTCGTGGTGCTTGGTCGTGACCACGATGTACCCCATGCCCGCGTCCTTCGCCGCGCGCACCCATGCATCGGCATCGAACTTCACGGGATCGAAGCGTGGCATGAGCGTGCTCGCGTAGACCGCGGGATCCACCTTGATCTTGTTGAGCAGCCACTCGCCCCAGCCGGGGATGTCCTTGCCATCCCACTGGCCGGCCGCCACGCTGTAGAGGCCCCAGTGCACGAACATGCCCAGTCGTGCCTCGTGCCACCATGCGACGTTGGCCGCAGTGCTTGCCGCTGCCGCCGCCTCGGTTCGCCCCGCATCGCCCGCGCGGTCCTGTGCGGTGTTGGGGCTCTGCCCCCGAGCGGCATCGCCCGCGGGTTCCTGCGTGGTGTTGGGGCTCTGGTCCCGATCCGCGGCCGGCGCCGTCGTCGCCATCTGCACCTGCGCGAGCACGGCGGTGGCATCGAGACGGCCGCCGTCATCGCGAGCCCAAGGCAGGAACAGTCCGTTGGTGGGTTCGTTCCATCCACGGGTTCCCGCTGGAATGGAGCGGGGCGCAGCTGGCTCATGGCAGGAACTGCACACGTTGGCCCTCGGCAACTCGATCAAGGGGGCGTTCGTTGCGGCACGCCAGCCATAGCGCCACGCGTCGCCTTCACGCCACATCAGGCCGAGCGATCCTTCAGCAGGTGCGTCACCGGAGGCAGCAGGGTCGAAGCTCGCCCTTGGCGCCGCCTTGAGCTTGACGACTGCTGCACCATCGGGCCACACGGTGCTCCCAGCGCGCAACGCCTCGGTCGCCAGCGCGTTGGTCCAGAGCGAGATGGTGCGCATGGCGTGCGGGCCGCTGCGGTCCTTGCGCTCCTCGACCTGCCGAGCGGTGACCATCGTGCATTGGAGGTACAGGTCCGCGTCGACCAGACGGTCCTGGGGTGTCAACCACGACCACCCATCGGCACCATCCGATCCGGCCCTGCACCACGACACGTCGGGGGGTCCAGCCAAGGCCGTGGCGAGCAGCGCAGCAAGCATGGCCACCACTGTACGGACCCGGCCACGTCCAATCGATCCTGTCATGGACATCGAGGATCCATCGGCTAGCCTCCGCCTCCCATGGCCACCACCGAGATCGTCCTGAACGGCGCCTCCATCAAGCTCCAGCCGCAGCCGCGGCCAGTCTTCATGAACCTCGCCGCGACCATCATCAAGAGCATGTACGACGCTCCCAACTTCGGGGCGATCGTCAGCGGCCTGCTCGCTGACGGGCTCGAGAAGAAGGTCGAACATGACCATCCGCTCTTCCAGGCGTCGCTCTGGCTCATGCACGAGATGGGTGTGCGCGAATTCCGCATCGACGTCGAGGCCAAGCGCATGGAAGTGGACCGCCAGCTCTCGCCCGAGGAGCGCGCGCGCGACACGAGCGATCCGTACACCAAGGGCAACATCGCCACCGGCCGCGCGGTCATCGCCTCGGTCGCCAACCTGCGCAACCGCACGTTCTCGCTCAACGGCAACGTCGTGCAGGTCCGCCTGCAGGAGAAGGCGCTCATGGAGGAGCACGTCCAAGCCGTCGTGAAGAGCCGAGGCGTAAACGAGGATCTGTACTCGGCGGCCATGCGTGGACTGGTCGGCCGTGTCATGGAGGGGTTGCCTGCGGAGGACCCGAAGGTCCAGTGCGCCATCCTGCTCCTGTCCGACCTGGGCGTCCGCGGCATGCGGATCGTGAAGGAAGAGGAACGCGTCAACGTTTCCATCGAGGGCCTGAACGAGAACGATGCCATGGCCGCGGCCTTCCTGCAGGGCGCCGAGACGGAGCAGATCCACCAGGCCCGTGACCGGATCCGCAACCTGCACAACGCGCTCGTCAGCCGGGCCCAGGCTGCGGCCGCGAAGGCCGGCGGCACGAGTGCGGCGCCCGCGGCTCCGGCACCACAGACGGTGTCCGCCGCCATCAAGCGCCGCCGTCGATAACGCAGGATGTCGCCTGAAAGGGCGGCCGGTCGTTCGACCGGCGCGGCGTTGGTGCTACGTTCGGTGCACCCAGGAGACCCCGTGCGTCACCAGCTTGCCACCATCGTCGCGTTCGCCACCAGCCACCTCGCCTGTGCCCAGCAGTTCGTGCGGGAGACGGCGACCCGCTTTCCCACGCAGGCCGAGTACACCAACCAGCTCTCCTTCTGCGATGTGGACCGCGACGGTGACCTCGACATCGCCTGGGCGAACGGCCAGGGGTACTCGTCGCTCGGTGCGCTGCTGAAGCCGCGGCTCTTCCTGAACGACGGCACCGGCCGGTTCTCCGACGTGACCGATGCCAACGTGGCGGGCATCACAGGGTGCTTCCGCGGGGTCGAGTTCGGTGATGTCGACCGTGACGGCGACTGGGACATGCTGCTGGCGCAGGACTACGCGCGACCCGCGCTGCTCCTCCTGAACAACGGCAGCGGCGTCTTCACGGCCGCCCCGGCGGGCCAGATGCCCGCGATCAACCTCGGTTCGAGCCGAGGCCAGTTCGGCGACATCGACAACGACGGCGACCTCGACATCGCCCTGTGCAACAGCGGCACGAACCGCTTCGGCACGACGGGCAAGCCGAAGATCTACGTCAATGACGGCAGCGGCAAGTTCACCGACAACACCGCGCTGACTCCGGCAGGCAACGTGAGCGAGCAGATGGACATTCTGTTCCTCGACGTCGATCAGGACTTCGATCTCGACCTGCACGTGGGCACGCGCACCACGGGCCCGCAGTCGAGCCGTCTGTGGCTCAACAACGGTTCGGGCACCTACGTCAACCAGGCGATGCCGACCGACAACAGCTGCTATTCGTACGACACGGGCGACTTTGACGGCGATGGCGACTTCGACCTGCTGGGCGTGAATGCCGGCACCAGCAACACGGAGCTCCTGCTGGCCAACGCGAACGGGCTCGGCACGAGCTGGACCAATGTGAGCGCACAACTCACCTCGAACCCGACCACCGACGACAACGACAGCCGCTTCTTCGACATCGACATGGACGGAGACTTGGACATCGTGGTCGGCACGCTGGGCTCGGCGAGCGAACGCATCTACCGCAACAACCGTCCGACGACGGCGAACTTCTCCATCGTCACCAACGCCATCACGGCCGTGACCGATTCGAGTCTTGACGTGAAAGTCGCCGACGTCGACAACGACGGCGACTTCGACATCGTCACGGCGCAGGGCGAGAGCGGTGCATTCCAGAACCAGATCTACATCAACTCGACCGGCCCGGCCGACAACCGTCCGCCGCGCGTGCTCAAGATGGAGTCCGTGGTGCCGGGTGCCGAACCAACCAGCCATGTCGTGCGCGCGATCATCGTCGATGACATGACGAGCGACCGAGGTTTCCACGATCGCGGCATCGTGCTGGCGATCCGCTCGAACCAGGGTCCGTGGAACGAGATCCCGATGCAGTGGAGCGGCAACAACATGTGGCGCGCCGTGATGCCGGCTCAGCCCGCGGGCGCGAACGTCGACTACTACATCCTGGCCCGCGACTGGGCGAACAACCTCGTGGCCGGCGAGGTGAAGAGCTTCGTTGAAGGCGGAACGCCTGCGAATCCTTCCGATCTCAACAACGACACGCGCGTCGATGGTGCCGACCTTGGCATCCTGCTCGGCGAGTTCGGCACCGCAGGAACGCTGGCCGACATCGATGGCAACGGCTCAGTCGACGGCGCCGACCTGGGCCTGATGCTGGCCGCGTGGACGGTCTGAGCGCGCGCTGGCGCTTCGATGCGCTGCGTGCTTCGCTCTTGCTGTGCGGCCGTCGCTCCTGTGCGGCGTTGCCATCTCGATGAGCTGGCGGCCGTCGCTCCTTTGGGGCGCCGGCATGCCTCGTTCGCTCAGACAGTCCTCGCCTGCTCAGAAACTGGCGCGG
>JAGWXC010000200.1 GCA_018970045.1 Planctomycetota bacterium
ACTGCTGCAGCGCCTCGTCGAGCGACGCCTCCAGGTCCTTGTCCTCGCCGTCGATGATGTGACGCTGGAGCCGGTCCTTGATCGGCAGGTCCGCCAGGCTCGCCTTCTCCGTGACCGCCTCCTCGCCCTCGGGGAAGAGGCCGATGAAGTGGAGCAAGGGATCGAAGTCCGTCGGCTTGCCCTCGGGGCGGGCCTCGCCGCGGCGGTCGTAGACCAGCCACTGCGCGGCTTCCCAGCGCTCGGGCGCAATGCGGTCCTGCGGCAGGATCTTGCTTGCGTGCACGATCGCCGCGCTCAGGCCGCGCTGGCGGGCTTCGTGCAGGAAGACGCTGTTGAGCACCGCGCGCGCGGCGGGCTTGAGGCCGAAGCTGATGTTCGAGAGGCCGAGGATCGTCCCGCACCGGGGAAAGCGCTTGGCGATGAGCTCGATGCCGTCGAGCGTCTCAAGGCCCAGTCGACGGTCGTCATCGTTGCCGGTGGCGATCGTGAAGGTCAGCGGGTCGAAGAAGAGGTCTTCCTCGGGCAGTTCCCAGCGGCCGGTGTAGAGCCCGTGGATCCGTTCGGCGATCTCGAGCTTTCGCGCGGCGGTCTTCGCCATGCCCGCCTGCGGGTCTTCGTCGATCGTCAGCGCCACGCACGCCGCGCCATAGCGACGCAGCATCGGGCAGACGCGCGCCATGCGCTCCTCGCCGTCCTCGAGGTTGATCGAGTTGACGATGCATCGGCCGCCGGCGCGCTGCAGGCCGGCCTCGAGCACGTTCGCATCGGTCGAGTCGAGCATGAGCGGCGCATTGACCTGGCGCACGTAGCGGCTCACGACCTCGCCCATGTCACGCACGCCGTCGCGGCCGACGAAGTCCACGCACAGGTCGAGCACCTGGCCGCCGTCGCGCACTTCCTCGCGGGCCATGCTCACGAGGCCGTCCCAGTGCTCCTCGTCGAGCAGGCGCTTGAACTTGCGGCTGCCATTGGCGTTGGTGCGCTCGGCCACGATGAGGAACGAGTTCTCCTGCTCGAACTCGGTGTAGCCGTAGAGGCTGCTGCAGCCGGGCGCCTGGGGTTCCTTGGGCGCGCGCATCGGCTCGCGATCCTTGAGTGCCGTCGCGAGCGCACCGATGTGCTCGGTGGTCGTGCCGCAGCAACCGCCGAGCGCATCCACGCGGTGCTCCTCCATGAAGCGACGCATGGCCTCGACGAAGCCCGCCGGCTGCAGCGGATAGACGGTCTTGCCGTCCTGCAGGATGGGCAGCCCGGCGTTGGGGACCACGCTCACGCGACGGTCCCAGTGCTTGGCCAGGTACGCCACGTGCGGCGTCATCTCGACCGGGCCGGTCGCGCAGTTCAGGCCCAGGCTCTCGACCGGGAACGGGCGCAGCGCGTTGACGACCGCGGCGATCTCGGTGCCCAGCAGCATGGTGCCGGTCGTCTCCATCGTCACGCTGACGAAGATCGGGCAGTCCTTCACGCTGCGGCGGGCTGACTCAAGCGCATCAAGGCACGCATTGATCGCGCACTTCACCTGCAGCAGGTCCTGGCAGGTCTCGATCATGAAGCAGTCGACGCCGCCGTCGAGCAGCCCACGCGCCTGCTCGCGGTAGCTCGCGAGCATCAGGTCCCACGTCGTCTGGCCCAGCGAGATGAGCTTCGTGCCTGGTCCGATCGATCCAGCGACGAACCGCGGGCGCCCCGGCGAAGCGTGGCGATCGCACGCAGCACGCGCAATGCGTGCGGCCTGCTCGTTGAGCGAATGCACCCAGCCGACCATCTCCTCGTCGAACTCGGCAGCGACCAGGCGGTTGGAGCCGAACGTGTCGGTCTCAACGATGTCGGCGCCGGCGGCGAGCATCGACTCGTGGATGCGCTGGATCAGGTCCGGGCGGCTGCGCACCAGGATGTCCGTGCAGTTGTCGCGGCCGAGCCAGTCCTGCGGGCGGCAGTCCTCGCACGAGTGGATCGAGGTCCCCATCGCACCGTCGAAGAGCACCGTCCGACGGTCCATGACACCCAGGAGGCTGCTGGTCATGCCGCGAAGGTAGTCCGGCCGGGGCGTTCTTTCAACCGTTCACCCGGATGGACGGATGAATCCGGTCGCGCCGACAACCCCTCCCGCCCTGCCCTTCCGCGGCATCGCCCTACACTTCGCGCCCCCATGACGCTCCGGACCATCACTGCGCTCGTGCTGGCCCTGCTGACGGTCGCGTGCAGCGACGGCGCCGCACCGGCACCGGCCAGCCCTCCATCCGTGTTCCTTCAGAATCGGCTCGATGGCATCCCGGAGCCAGCTCGCCCGATCCTGGCCAAGTCGCTCACGTGGATCGGTGGGCCGGATGCCTTCGGTCGCGTCGCCAGCGTGACCACGTCGATGCGCGCCAGCCGCGGCTCGGGCAGCGTGCTGCACGACTGCACCGTCGGTGCCGACGGGTCCGTCGTCATGGTGCGCCATGGCGAGCCCGATCGATTCACCGAGACCATGGGCGCCAACGGCGGTGTGGGGTGGATGATCCGTACCGGTCGACCCGAGCCGATCCTCGTCGATGCAGACGAAGTGCGCCGTCGCGCGACGATCGTGCAGTCCTTGAATGCGCTCGGGCCCGTGCTCGGGGCGAGCTGGCTCCATGCTGAGGTGCTGCCGACACAGACCATCGGCTCGGTCGAGTGTGACGCCGTTCGCCTGCATGGCGCCGAAGGCCTGCTCTGCGACTTCACGTGCGAACGAGCGACCGGCCGGCCCATGACGCTCTCCTTCTCGGTGCCGGGCGAGTCAGGACCGCGCGTGACCGAGAGCCGTTGGTTGCAGTGGCAGTCCGCGGACGGCAGGCGTTGGCCCACGATCATCGACACGCGGTCGGACCAGGGCGCGATCGGGCTCTTGGTGCTGAAGGCGACGTTCTCGCCTGCTGCTCCCACCGAGACCGCCCTGCCGCCCGAGGTCGTCGCCTTGGTGACGGCGGGCGAACCCATCTCGCGCATGGATCCCCCTCCGCCTTCGCCCGTTCCGACCATGCCCACCGCTCCAGCGGATGAACGCCCCGCGGACCGTCCGTGAGCGTTCCGCCGACCGTTGTCTTTCTGTGAATCATCGACAACGTTGACGGCCCTTGCCACGCGCCTCTAGGCTGCGTCCATGAACGATTCCGTCGTGCTCCAAGGGGTTCGCAAGCGATTCGGCTCGACCGAAGCGGTGCGAGGCATCGACTTGGCCATCCCCGCCGGCTGCCTCTGCGGCGTGCTCGGCCCCAATGGAGCCGGCAAGAGCACGACCATCCGGATGCTCATGTCGATCATCTATCCCGACCAGGGATCGATCCGCGTCCTCGGCTCGGATGCGATCGCCATGAAGGATCGCATCGGCTACCTCCCCGAGGAGCGTGGGCTCTACAAGAAGATGCGCGTGCTCGAGTACCTCGCGTACATCGGTGCGCTCAAGGGGCTCGGCGGCATCGAGGCCAGAAGGCGCGCCCTCGCGTGGCTCGAACGCATCGAGCTCCCCGGCGTGGAGCGCAAGCGCTGCGAGGAACTCTCGAAGGGCATGCAGCAAAAGGTGCAGTTCATCGCGTCGGTGATGCACGATCCCGAGCTCATCATCCTTGATGAACCCTTCAGCGGGCTCGATCCCGTCAACTCGCGCGTGCTTGCGCGCATCGTGACCGAACTGCACGCCGGTGGCCGGACGATTCTCTTCAGCACGCACCAGATGCACCATGCCGAGAGCCTCTGCGACCGCGTGGTGCTCATCAATCGCGGCGAGAAGCTGCTCGACGACTCGCTCGAGGCCGTGCGCGCGTGCCACCGACCCACCACCGTGGTCGCCCGCACGGATGTCCCCTTCGAACCAGCTGCCGCCGCGGCGGCGCGCGTGCCGGGCGTGGCCTCGGTCGAGCGCGCCGAGGATGGAAGCGTGCTCGCGCATGCTGCCGACCGCATCGATGCGATCGACCTGCTCGCACCGCTCGCCGCCACGCGGCTGTTCAGCGGCGTGAGCCTCAAGCGTCCGACGCTCGATGACATCTTCGTCGAACTGGTCACCGCCCACGGCGGCCATGCCCGCCAGCCGGAGCCCAACCATGCCTGATGCACCCCGCCACGCCGGCGCGCCGCGCCGCGTGCTCT
>JAGWXC010000201.1 GCA_018970045.1 Planctomycetota bacterium
CAGCCCGAACAGGCCGGCGGAGTTCAGGTCGTCCACATCGACCTCGCTCGGCAGCTTCATGCGAAGCCGCTCGGCGTTGAACTTGACGATGTGGAGGTAGTTCTCGATGAGCACGTTGCGCAGGCGCTCAAGCTCCACCGGGTTATCGCCACTGGCTTGGAGCGTCTTGAAGGCCTGCCAGGTCGCGTCGATCGGCGACGGTTGGACGGGTGCCTCGACCACCTGCTCGGTCAGTTCGACCAGGTCCTCGGTGTCATGGCTGGCGAGTTCCTTGGCGGATCTCAGCCGCAGCGCGCTGGTGGCGGTCCGACCGCTGCGCTTGGGTGGCACACCGCTGCCGCGGGCAACGCCCTTGGCAGACCCTTCCTTCAATGCACGAGCATTCGCTCTGGACATGCGTGGTCGCTCCTTGACCAAGGGGCCATTCGGCCCAGACCAGGTTCACGACGAGACATCCGTGCCGCGTCGGCCTCGTTGGTGCCATCCATGGCTCCGTCAAGGCAGCGGGAACATAGCAGATGGTTTCCGGACGGTGCAAGGCCGCCGACGGACCTTTGTGCCAATTTCATTTCTCGGACTTGACGAGGATCGGCACCGCTTGCCGGCGCACCTCCATCCGCACGACCACAGCATCGTGTGGTGCACGCGGGCGGTCACCGTCCATCTGGTAGCGCACGGGCTCGTCGGCCCCCTTGACCACGATCGACTGCGCCCGCCAATGCATGAATCGCCGTGCGTGAGATTGTTGCCTGAGCCAGCACCGAAGCACCCACATCGATGCACCGATCGCCGTCGCGCACGGAAAGAAGCACGCATCAAGCAGCCCGTCGTCATCGATCGCCATCGACGCCGGATCGATGTGCGCGGCGTAGCGGCGCGAGTTGCCAACGACGAGAAATCCCGGGCCCGGCAGCGCCCACGGCGAACCATCGAGTTCGACCCGAAGTCGTGGCGCGCGCCATGCGATCACCTGTCGGAGGATCGGCTTGGCGTAGGTCAACTTCGAGATCGCGCCCGTGCGCGCGCCGGCAAGATCGTGCACCACCTCGGCATCGAGACCGATGCCGCACATGGCGAGGAACGGCTCGCCGTTCACGAGCCCCAGGTCCACCCGACGCACGGCGCCGCCCCGCAACCGCTCGATCAGCGCCGGCAGATCGCGACGCATGCCGAAGTGCCGCGCGAACAGGTTTTCCGTGCCGAACGGCAGGTTGCACAGCGGCACCCCGACGCGGGCAGCACTCATGGCTGCGGTGCGAACGGCGCCGTCACCGCCCATGACCACCAACGCATCGCGACCGGCCAGCGGCTCGTCGAGCCACTGCTCGCTCGGCCCCGGCTCGGTCGCCAAGCGGCGAACCTCGAAACCCGCCGATTCGAGCGCGCGCTCGACGCCCACGCTCGCCGCCGCGGCCTTCCCGCCGCCCGAGATCGGGTTGAAGATCACGAGGACCCGTCGCACCGGGGCACGATAGACCGAGCGTGTGAGCGCCGGATGAAGCCACGCTCGGCCAGCGAACCCCCGCCTTCGTTGGCGGCGTGGGCCGAGAACCCCTACGATCCATCCATGCTGCGCATCGTGGCGCTTCTCGCCCCCATCGCCCTTGCGGTCCCCTGCCTCGGGCAGACGCAGGTCCTCGACGACAACGATCAATGGGTCGCCCCCGCTGGCGTGGCACCGGGCAGCCCCGAGGGCCGGCTGCAGGTGGTTCGCGAAACGCTCGCCCGCGGCGAGTACGCGCGCGCGCAGAAGCTCGCCGACGCCTGGCTGGAGTCGTTCCCCGCCAATGGGCTGCGTGCTCGCTGCCTGCTTGCGCGCGGCGATGCGCTCTGGAAGGGCGGCAACGAGTATGACGCGCTCTTCGACTACGAAGAGGTTGCGCGCCGCTATCCATCGAGCGATGTGTTCGTGCTGGCCCTGCAGCGCGAGTACACGATCGCCTGCGCCTATGCGGATGGACTGAAGCGCCGGTTCTTCGGCACCGTCCGCATCGTCGACGCCACCGATGAGGCCGTGGAAATGCTCATCCGCATCCAGGAGCGCCTGCCCGGCAGCCAGCTCGCCGAGCAGGCGGGCATGCGGCTCGCGGACCACTATTTCGACACGCGCCAACTCGACATGGCCGCCGAGGCCTACGACCTCTTCGTGCAGAACTACCCGCGCAGCCCGCAGGTCGACAAGGCGCGCCTGCGCCTGATCTACTCGTATTGCGCCTCGTTCCGCGGGCCCGAACACAGCGCAAAGGGCCTCGTCGAGGCACAGATCCGCTTGCGCGAGCTGCAGGTTCGCGACCCCATGCTCGCGAACCGCATCGGCGCCGAAGCCCTGCTCGTGCGCATCGACGAGAGCGAAGCCCGCAAGCTGCTGGCCGAGGCCCGTTGGTACATCGATCAGGGCGATCTGGTCGGTGCCGAGCGCTTCATCCGCCGGCTCGTCACGCGATTCCCACGCAGCGTCTCCACCCTCGATGCGCTGGACATCGCACCGGAACTCGCCGCCAAGTTGCCGGAGCACGCGAAGGCCGGCGCGCCGGACTACGCCTCGCTGCGCACCGCCATGCGCGCTGCCCTCGAGCCCAAGCCGCTCGCCGCTCCGTCCGGCACCGATGCGCCGGCCGCGCCAGTCGAAGCGAGCCCGGCCGTCACCGTTGATCCCGCGAAGGACGTGGCGCCATGAAGCGTCATGCAACGCTGCTGCTGCTGTGCCTCGTGGGCGCCCTGCCCGCCTGCGATGGCGCACCCAAGTACGAATCCGGCCAGCGCTACGACAAGAGCTTGCGCACGGTCGCGGTCCCCGTGGCCAAGAACGCCACCTTCGATCGCAAGGTCGCGCCGGAGCTCACCGATGCGCTCGTGAAGGCCATCGAGTCGGGCACCCACTTCCGCGTGGCGAGCGAGGGCCGCGCCGACACGGTGCTGCGCGCAACGATCCGGACCATCGACCTGCAGCAGATCAGCAAGAGCCGCGGCACCGGCCTGACCGAGGAAATGGCGCTGAACGTCACGGTCGACTACGAGTGGATCGACCAGCGCACGGGCAAGCCGCTCGTGCAGCGCAACGGCTTCCGCGAATCCGCGGTTTTCGTCGCGAGCTTGCCCATCCAGCAGCCGATTGACCTCGCAAGGTTCCAGGTCGTCGAACAACTGGCCACGGCGATCGTTGACAGCATGCAGGCCGATTGGTGAACACCATGAACGAACTCCTCCCACCCATTCACGCGCAGCAGAACCAGCCCGGCCAGGGCAAGGGCCCCACTCCGGGCGGCAAGGGTCCGGGTGGCCAAGGCGGTCCTGGTGCGGCGCCGCCGCGTCGGCCCGGACTCACGCTCGTCATGCTGTTGGGCCTGATGGTGCTCGTCGGCATGGTGCTCTTCTCGGGCGGCCCCGATGGCCAGGAACAGCCCCTGCCCACGCTCATCGAGTACGCCAAGCAGGGCAAGCTCAAGGACGGCTCGATCGTGATCGAGACGGGCCGCGTGGTGGCCGAGGTCAAGGAGAATGCCACCGCCTGGACGGCACCCGCTCCCGCGGGGGAAGGCAAGGCTCCCGGCACCGCCGCGCAGCAGCCCACGCGCATCTACTCCACGATCCTTCCGGATGACTACGGGTGGATCCGCAACCAGCTCACGGCGGCAGGCGTGGGTTGGAGCGAGGAAAACACGGGCCAGTCGTGGTTCATGGCGCTGCTGCCGAGCCTGCTGTCGCTCGGCGTGCTCATCTTCATCTTCTGGTTCTTCATGCGCGGCCTGCGCTCGGCCGGCGGCGGCCCCGGCGGCATGCTCGGGAACTTCGGCAAGAGCCGCCACCGCCTCCAGACCAAGGATTCGACCGGCATCACGTTCAAGGACGTCGCTGGCATCGAGGAGGCCAAGGAAGAAGTCAGCGAGATCGTCGAGTTCCTGCGCAACCCCAAGAAGTTCGCGCGCCTCGGTGGCCGCATCCCGCGCGGCGTGCTGCTGTCGGGCCCGCCGGGCTGCGGCAAGACGCTGCTGGCGAAGGCCATCGCCGGCGAGGCCGACGTGCCCTTCTTCTCGATCAGCGGCAGCG